>JADFVY010000378.1 GCA_015222795.1 Pseudomonadota bacterium
CCTGTTTCCAGTAACGGCCGCCAGTCGGTGCCGGGCCTCGGGGGGCAATGGCTGCCCGGCGGTCTGTCACGAACGTTTTGTCGTCCGTTCATTGAGTGGATATTGGCATGGTCGCCGTGAACCGATTCTGAATGCGGCGTTCATGTGGCGTTCAGAATTGGAGCGGGCCGGAGGCGAACAAAATAAAGTGACGGCCGTCTTCCGTGGTGCCACCCGCACCTTGTCCGAAAGACGGCCGCCATCCGCTACCGAGTGGGGGGGTTATGGCTACTCGGTAACGATTTCCCAACTGCCGTCCGGCTGGCGGCAGGCCGTGCCGTAGGCGTCTTCGACTTGGCCGCCGATCACCACTTCCTGCTGGAATTCGCGGCAGTAGCGGCCGGGCTCGGGCTCGTAGGTCTGCGTCGGTGTCACGGTCCCGTTGCTGCCCGACCGCGGATTGTTCCAGGAGATCCTGCTGCAGGTCGGGGCGTATTCCATGGCATGGCCGAACGAACCCGTCGCATAGGCCTGATCGGCATAGTCCATGGAGCGGCCCACATCGCGGCCCACCAGGGCCCCGATCAGGGTGCCGACGCCCACCGCCGCCAACCGGCCCTTGCCGCCGCCGATTTGCGACCCGATGGCCGCGCCGACGATACCGCCCAGAATGGTGCCGCCGGGTTCGTGAGATCCTCCCATCACATAGCGACCGCCGTCGCTGTAACCGTCGCCGCAAACCGCGGACTGGCTTCCCTGCTCGTAATAATCATGCGTCTCGCCATAGCCATGCGTGTGGTAGGGCACCGGGTAAAAGACCACGCGGGAATAGGGCTGCGTGTAGTAGAAAGAATAGCTGTATGAATGCTGGCCATAATCGCGGCGATAATGGCGACGGTCGCGGTCATGCCCACCGCGATTGCCGTATTCGTAATGATCGCCCTTGCGCTTGTGGCGCCGGCCATAGTCATGGCGACGATCGCGGTCTGCATGGCGCGGCGGCGGCGGATTGTCGCGGCCGTCATGACGGCGGTCCCGTTTGCCGTGATCACGCGGATATTGCGGATTATAGCGCGCCTGTTCGTTATGTTTTCGGCCGTTTTCGCCGGATCGGGAGTTCCATACTGGCGGCTGCCCACGGTCATGCCCGTCGTAACGGTGGTTGACCTGCCGGCCTCCCTGTTCAACATTGCCGGGGCGGGCTGCTTGCTCTTGGTTCGGCAGCCAGCGCTTATGCTTGGTCTCCGCTGCCGCGGGAGCCGCCAGTATGCCGGCCACCAGCGCGATCGAAACCGCGCCGACGGCCAAATTCGATCGGAAAGTCGAGGTACGTGTCAGCATGAAATTCTCCTTCACTGGTGACCGGGTGGGTCGATGGATTGCAGTATCGCGGAAACGCGGTGAACCGATCCTGAATGCAATATTCATCCGAGGTTCAGGTTCGCGAGCTTACCTGTGGACAATGCGATTACTGATTATTTTTCTGACGCTGACGGGCCTGACCGGCCTTCCGGGCGAATCAACCGTACGGGCAGACGCCGACCCGGAACAGATCCGCGCGGCCACGGAGTCTGGACAAATCAGACCGTTAACCGAAATACTTAATATTGTGAGCAAGGAAGTCCCGGGGAAGGTTCTGGCCGTTCAGGTCGATAATGACGGGTCGCCCTGGCTTTATCGGATCAAGGTTCGCGGGCAGAAAGGCAATGTCAAACTGGTGACCGTTAACGCCGAAACCGGCGAAATAACGGATATCAAGGGACAACGGTAATGCGGCTGCTGGTGGTTGAAGACGATCCGGATTTGGCGGAACAACTGGTCGAGGCGCTGCGCGACGCCGGCTATGCCGTTGACCTGACCGGCGACGGCGAGGACGCCCAGTTCCTGGGCGAGACCGAACCCTACGATGCGGTGGTGCTGGATCTGGGTTTGCCCAATGTGGACGGAATGACGATCCTTGAGCGCTGGCGCGAAGGCGGCCGGGTCATGCCGGTGCTGATCTTGACGGCCCGTGACCGGTGGAGCGACAAGGTCGCCGGATTCGACGCCGGCGCGGACGATTATCTTGCAAAACCGTTCCAGGTGGAGGAACTGCTGGCGCGATTGCGAGCGGTGATCCGCCGGTCGGGCGGGCATGCATCGCCGGTCATTATATGCGGCCCGGTCAGCATCGACACCCGCGCCAGCCGTGTCACCGTGGACGGCAACCCGGTAAAGCTGACGGGGCAGGAATACCGGCTGCTGGCCTATATGGCGCATAATCTGGGCAAGGTAATGTCGCGCACCGAACTTACCGAGCATCTCTATGATCAGGATTTCGATCTCGATTCCAACACGATCGAGGTCTTTATCGGCCGGTTGCGCCGCAAACTGGGCGCCGATGTCATAGAAACCGTCCGCGGGCTGGGTTATCGGATGGCGGAGCCAGGGGACAGTGAGTAAGGCCAAAGGCCGTTCGCTCGCCTTCCGGCTGATTGCCGGCGCCGCGCTTTGGATCGTCGCGGCACTGGCGGTCGGCGGCATCATCATATCGACCTTGTTTCGCGATTCCGTGGAACGTAATTTCGACGCGCGGCTCAGCGTTCATGTGGATTCGTTGATCGCGGTCACGACCGCCGATGTTTCCAACCGGCTGGTAATATCCAGGACGCTGCCCGACCCGCGTTTCGATATTCCCTATTCAGGCTGGTACTGGCAGGTTTCGGACCCCAGGGGGGCGCCGCAGGTCAGGTCCCGGTCGCTGTGGGACAAGGCCCTGACGGCGCCGCCGCCGGCCGAGGTCGGCGTGATGCAAACCGAGGAGATCGAGGGCCCCGACGGGGAACTGCTGCGCATCCGGTTCATCGACGTGACCTTGCCGGACCTTCCCGTGCAGGCGCCGCCAGTCCGATTCGCGGTCGCCGCGCGGGTTTCCGAGCTGGAAGCGGAGGTGCGCCCGTTCAATCTGGCGCTTGTATGGTCGCTGGGCGCCCTGGGGCTGGGGCTGGCGGTCGCCGTGGCCATCCAGGTGCGGGTGGGGCTTCAGCCGCTACGGCGCATCCGCGCGGCCCTGAACGACGTTCGCGAGGGGCGGGTCGAGCATCTGGAGGGCGAATGGCCCACCGAAGTACAGCCACTGGTCAACGAGCTGGATGCGCTGCTGGAACATAATGCCGATGTTCTGGACCGCGCGCGTACCCATGTGGGCAATCTTGCCCATGCGCTGAAAACGCCGCTGGCGGTGTTGACCAATGAAGTATCGCGCAAGGGCGGGCCGCGCACGGAGGCGATCGACCGGCAGGTGGGCGCCATGCGCCGCTGGATCGATCATTACCTGGCCCGGGCGCGCGCGGCGGCAACCGGCACGGTGCTGGGCGCGCGCACCGCGGTGCCACCGGTGCTGGAAGATCTGAGGCGCACGCTGTTGCGAATTCATGCCGACAAGGCGTTGACCATCGACATCGCCGGCGGGATCGGGGCGGCGGCATTCAGGGGCGAGCAGCAGGATCTGGAGGAAATGCTTGGCAACCTGATGGACAATGCCTGCAAA
>JADFVY010000379.1 GCA_015222795.1 Pseudomonadota bacterium
CATTCGACTCGGCGAACGCCAATGAAAACAGCAACATATTTCGGGCCAGACTCTAAGCTCCGGCAAGGAATTGCGATTGGCCGGAATGGGGGCCCCGCCGGGTGCGCGGACAGGGAAACGCAAAAATAAATTGCGGTGTGCGTGAACAAATTCGTCGGGTTAAGACTAATTTAATCAAGGACGTATTAAATATACGCGTGAGGCAGCGTTTGCCCAGCGCAGCATGCGTCTGAACGACCCGCCTCAAGATAGCAGCTTACAATGATTTATTGTGGGAGAAGCAGTGGATATTTTCGAAAGCGCGTTTGCGAGCCAGGTATCGATCGCCTGCTTTGTTTCGCTGGTGCTCGTGGCGGCCGCGTCGGACATTGTCATGTACAAGATTCCGAATATCGTGGTGCTGATGATTGTCGCGCTGTATCCGGTTTTCGTGATTGTCTCGCCGGGCGAAGAGGAGTGGCTCTGGTCGCTGGGTATATTCGCGCTGACGATCGTGGTCGGTATACCGCTGGCGCATTTCAGGATTTTCGGCGGGGGCGATGTAAAGCTGCTGGCCGGTATCCTGTTGTGGGCGGGACCGGCGCTCGCAGCTCCGGCCATGGTGTTAGGGTTAGTGGCGGGCGGGCTGCTTTCGGTGCTGATGCTGACCAAAGTAAGATTCGTGATTGCCGGCGCATTGGCCTCGATAGGCAGGGAATCTCTTGGCAAGGTTTTTTTGGCCCGGAACATGCCCTACGGCGCGGGACTGGCCTTTGGCGGAATTTTTACGGGATGGGCTCTTATGGTGGGCTATGGACCCGGTTACTAGTTTAGGAGGACACGCAATTGGATAAGAACAAGGTTATTTTATTGGTTGTTGGCGTTGCCATCGCCGTTGGTGTTGGCTTTATGATCGATTCATTCTTGAACAGCAAAACAGAGTCCATCGAAGCCACGCTCAAGGCCCAACAGAGGGTTGTGCCGCCGACTATTCCGACGGCGCGCGTCCTTGTCGCCAAAAAGGATTTGGTCGTCGGTACCTTTGTCAAGCGCGAGGATTTGCACTGGCAATTGTGGCCGGAGGAAAGTATCTCGCCGATTTTTGTGTCCGATGCGAAAACTGCGGATGTGGGCAAGAGTAAAGAAAAACTGCTCACTATCGCGGATTTCGTCGGAGGTGTGGTTCGCATGCCCATCGCCGCCGGTCAGCCGATGATTGAAGGCCTGGTCGCAAATTCCGGAGAACGCGGCTTCCTGGCGGCGGTGCTGCAGCCAGGCATGCGCGCCATGTCAGTTCCGGTTAGCGCGACTTCCGGCATTTCAGGCTTCATCCTGCCTGGCGACCATGTCGATATCCTGTGGGACGTCAAGAAGTCGTCGAAGGGTTATCCCTTTACCCAGACTCTGTTCCGCGATATCCGCGTGATAGCGATTGACACGAAGACCAGCGCGAAGGGTGCTACGCCGGCGAAGACGCTGACGCTTGAATTCACGCCGTTCCAGACAGAGGCGATGTCCCTGGCCCAGACCATGGGCGGCATCGAATTCACGCTGCGCAGTATCGTGCCCGAAACGGACAACGACAGCATCCTTGAGGGTGGCCTCGATGGTGGGTTGCTGGCCCAGGTCGGGCTCGGCCGGTCTGACGGTATCGAAGCGGGCGCGCTGCTGGGCTCGGAATTGTTGGCGGTCGCTCGCGAAAAGGAAATCAAGGAAATCGCACGCGACAGCTGGACTGTCCAAAAAGATCTGCTGTTCGGGAGAAAGGGCAACACGCGTGGCGATCGTGGCCCGCTCGAGGGACCGTCCTCGTCGGGGCCAACGCCTGTCTCGACCGGAAACAGGAAGCCTAAACCCGGGACGCCAGCTGCGACCAACATTCTGCCGGCGGGTGCCAAGGGCGTAAAAATCAATATCGTCCGCGGCACGGCGACCCAGACCGTCCGTGTCAAAAAGAATTAATCAGAGGGGAACGGCCATGATGGCTGGGAAAACTGTTATGGGGATAAACAGCAAACGCGTCTTGCGGACCTTGGGGTTCGCAATGGCGTTGCTGACGCCCCTGGTGATTACGCCGGCGGCCGCGCTAGAGATCATTGATAGTAGCGGCGGGCAAATCTATGTCGAAGTTGGCAAGGGTCGGCTGTTGCGGCTTGACGAGGCGCCGGCAACGGTATTCCTCGCCAATCCCAAGATCGCCGATCTCCAGTTCAAGTCGACCAAGCTAATTTATCTCGTCGGCAACGCGACCGGCGAGACCTCGCTGTATGCCCTCGACAAGAAGGATCGCGTCCTGCTCAATCGCAAGATTGTAGTGGGATACGATCTGGGGCAGTTGAAGGCGGCGATTGACAAGTTGATTCCCGATTCATCGGTTGAGCCTTCCATGGTCCAGAATACGCTGGTACTCGATGGCGTCGTATCCAGCCCGGCCGAGGCCGAGGCCGTGCGCGAAATAGCCAAGAGTTTTATGGGCAAGGGTGGCCGGATGCTTAACCGCATCAAGGTATCGATGCCGAACCAGGTCAATCTTCGCGTCACCATCGCCGAGGTAAACCGCAGCGTCGTCAAGACGCTGGGTATCGAATTCGGGATCAGTGGGAACAGTGGCAGCGTTGGCACCGCATTGGTGTCCAACGCGTTCACCATCACCGGCGAAATTACTAAAACGCTCGGTTCGTTAGGGCTGGGGGCGAAGTTTGAAGCCCTGGAGTCGGAGGGTTTGGTCACAATCCTCGCCGAACCCAACCTGACCGCGTTGAGCGGCGAGACGGCAAGCTTCCTCGCCGGTGGCGAGTTCCCGGTGGCCGGCCAACGCGATCAGGATACGGGCACGGTCCCGGTCGAATACAAACCGTTCGGTGTTTCCCTGTCGTTCACGCCGACCCTGCTGGACCGTAACCGGATCAGCTTGAAGGTGCGCCCCGAGGTAAGCTCGATTTCGTCGCAGGGTGGCGTCGTCATCGATGGCGTGGCGGCTGTTGCGATTACCACCAGGCGTACGGAGACAACGGTTGAACTGGGCGACGGAGAAAGCCTGGCGATCGCCGGTTTGTTGCAGCGAAACGACCAGAACGATGTGTCGAGGGTGCCGGGGCTGGGCGATATCCCGATCCTTGGCGCGCTGTTCCGGTCCGACAGTTACCGTCGCAACGAGAGCGAATTGGTGATCGTGGTAACGCCTTATATCGTGAAGCCGACCTCGGAAAGGCTTGCGTTGCCGACCGACGGTCATGAGCCCACGAACGATTTTGACCGGGTTGTTAATGGATTGGCCTACCGCGATACACACGGGTCGGTACCGGATCGCGTTGCAAAAACGGGCGGGCAAAGACTTGTCGGCGCGGTCGGCTTTCAGGTGGAATAGGAGAAAATGAGCATGTTCAGTCTCAACATTGGCCGCTTCGGTATTCTGGCCACCGCGCTCTTGGTAATTTCCGGCTGCGGGCCGGCGGCGCCCATGCCCGAGGAAGAACTGACGGAAAGGCATCAGTTCAGGCCGCAATTCCAGGTCGAACAAACGGTTCACCGCTATCTGGTGCCCGTCAACCCGGCGAAAGTCGATTTCGTGGAACAGCAGCGACGCGACATGTATGATTTCCTGGTTGGTGTCGGGGCGCAACCTGGCGACGAGGTCATTGTCGCCGCGCGCCGTGAAAGGTTGGACCATCGCGGCGAGATCGTCCGTTTCGTACGGCAACTTGGTCTGCATCCGGATCTGCGCCTGATCAAAGACCCGAAGCCGGGCGCCGAGGACGACGGTTATGACAAGGCGATCCTGGTTCAATTCCACCGCTATGTTACGCGCGATCAAGATTGCGGCAAGTGGAAGCAGGATTACGCAACCAGATTCAACAATGTGAACCCGCCTGATTTCGGCTGTGCCAATACAGCGGCGCTGCAGCAACAGGTAGCCTATCCGGGCAGCCTGATTGCCGGCAAAACGCTGGCCTTCCCTGAAGGCGATCAGGCTGCGGGATCCGTCAGCCGTTATCGGGGCCGAAAGGTCGAAGGGCTCAAAGCTGAATCTGCGGCGTCGAAATAGGTTGGCGAGTTGTCTCTTGCTGGTGTGATGGAAGATTGAAGAGGTAATGAAGTGAAAAAATCCTACATGGGGTTCGCTGCCGACAGCGAGACCCGGGCGGCACTGGAACAATTTGCTCGGGATCTATATCTCCCCGAGGAAGATGTTGTTGATGGTGATGCCGGCGCGGCTCTGGAAATGTTGTCGGACATGCCGACTCCCGAGTGCATTTTCGTCGATCTCGGGCATTCTTCGTCCCCCTTGGACGAATTGGATAAGCTTGCTGGCGTCTGCGATCCGGGTACCCAGGTTATTGCGGTGGGTACCGTAAACGATATCAGCGTGTTCCGCGATATGCTGGACGCTGGCATTGCGGATTACCTGCTGAAGCCGGTGACCCCGGATCGCCTGAAACAGGCCTACGAAAAAGCGATCGCCCCGACCTCTCACGGGGGCGAGGGCAGTGCCAAGGCGTTGGCGGATGTCATTGTGGTGGTTGGCACGCGCGGTGGCGTGGGCACCAGCATGGTATCGACCAATGTTGCTTGGATTCTGGCGCACGAGAACAAGAAGAAGGTCGGCCTGGTCGATCTGGATCCTTATTTCGGCAATACCGCCACGCTGCTCAATCTTGAGCCGGGGCGGGGCCTCTCGGAGGCGCTGGACGAGCCTGATCGCATCGACAATGTCTTCGTCGACCGGACCATGATCAAGGAGCATGAGAATCTGATGATCCTGGCCGCCGAGGAAGCCATGCAAAACGAAGTTCCAATGGATGCCGCGAGTATTGAGACGGTGATTGAGAAACTTCGTGAGAACTTCCAGGTTCTGATCGTCGAGCCGCCACACGGGAACATGCAGGCGGTCAAAGCCGCCATACGGATGGCGACGCATATCGTTTTCGTAACCAATTACAGCGTGGTCGGCATGCGTGACATGATCAGATTGTCCGGCCTGGCCAACCAGCTGGCGGCCGGCACCAGGCAGATTGTTCTGGCCAACCAGGGAACCGCGGGCAAATCGGACGTGAACGCCAAGGACTTCGAATCGGTGACCGGCCTGGCCGTGGATGTAGAAATACCGTCGGACGTTCGCGGTGTCGCCGGGGCACTGAATGCCGGTGCGGCATTGCCGGTCGGCGCGCCCAAGAGCCCTGTACTCAAGACGTTGCGCAAGCTTTGCAGCACCCTCTATGGGGGAGCCAAGCCGGGCAAGAGCAAGGGAAAAGGCAAAGGCAAAGGCAAAGGTAAAGGTAAAGGCAAATCCGAGGATAAGGGTGGGGGCGGCTTTTTCAGCTCGCTTCTGGGCAAGAAGGCCAGTTGACCTGTTCGCCTGATTATTATTGTCGAGTTATTACATTGAGAGGCTGATTATGTTTGGTGGTAGAGGAAATGCATCTCAGGGTGCCGCGGCGCCCGCAAGTGACAATGTGGTTCCGATGGAAAATGCCGCGCAGCCCGCTGCTCCGCAGCCTCCGGCTCCGCAGCCGGCGGCGGCTCC
>JADFVY010000380.1 GCA_015222795.1 Pseudomonadota bacterium
ATATTTGCAGAGTTTTGCTACCATCGGGTTAACGGCGGGCGTTGCAAGTCAATCCAGCGGGATGTCGCCCCCGGCCAGATGTTTGTTGCCCTGGTATATTTGCGACAGGCTGGCATAGATTTCGGACAGCTTTTCCACACGGGTGCGCAGGCGTGTCCGGTCAGGCTCATCCAGGGCGCCGATTTCCTTCACGATATCGTGGCTCTTCCAGTACCGGTTTTCCGCCGCATAGCCGCCGGGCTCCAGCCCGAATACCTCCTTCAGAATCCGCAAATCATGCGGGATATTGAAGGAATCGCGGGAATCCTCGTGGCTGAACAGATACCAGAAATTATCGTAGCCGCCCCAGGTGATGGCCGACAGGCACAGCGAGCAAGGCTCATGCGTCGCCAGAAAGATGCAGTCGGCTGGCTTGGGCCGGGCATCGCGCGGCAGCTCGTAGAACCGCTTCAGCGCATGCATTTCACCGTGCCAAAGGGGGTTTTCGGTCTCGTTGTTGGTCTCCGCGATCACCGTTGACCAATCCGATTTGCGCAGGATCGCCGCCCCGAACAGCTTGTTCCCCCGCGTAACGCCCGTCGCCGTCATGGGCGCGATTTCGAACTCCACCGTATCCAGCAGGCGATCAATCAATGCCGGGTCTTGCATTTGCTCTCCTCACACGCTCGCCATGCCGCCCGCGACGGGGAAGCGTTCCATGATGCGTTTCATCAACTGATCGCGCACCTGGCGGTAGGCGTCCAGGCGGGCCTCGCGGTTGCCCTCGACGATCGACGGGTCGAAAGTGTGCCAGAATTCCACTTCGCAGGCCATGGTGCGGGTCATCTCGACGGCGCTGTGCTGGGCTTCCGGCGACAGCGTGACAATTATGTCGAACGAACTATCCTCCAGTTCGTCGAAGGTCTTGGCGTGGTGGCGTTCGATGGATATGCCAATTTCCTCCATCACCTCGGCCGCGAAGGGATCCACCTCGCGCGCACGCACGCCGACGGAATCGATGAATATCCGCCGGCCGTGCAAATGCTTCATGATCCCCTCGGCCATCGGCGACCGCAGCGAATTATGGCTGCAGGCGAACAGGATGGCTCCGGGCAGATCGCTCAATAGATCATCCACGGATATGCAGGACGCAGATCAGCGTGAACAGCCGGCGGGATGTGTCCTGGTCCATATCGATTTTTTCGCGCAGGCGCTCGCTCAGCATAACCGAGCCCTCGTTGTGCAGGCCGCGCCGCGCCATGTCGATGGTCTCGATCTGCGATGGCGACAGCCGTTTGATGGCGTCGAAATAGCTTTCGCAGATCTGGAAATAGTCCTTCACGATGCGCCGGAAGGGCGTCACCGACAGGGTCACCCGCTCCACCGGCTCGCCCTTTTCGGCCTGGATATCCAGGACCAGCCGTTGCCGATCCTCGATGCTTAGTGTCAGGTCGTAGGGGCCGCCGTCATGGCCAATGGGCGCGAAGCGGTTTTCTTCCAGAATGTCAAAAATTGCCACGGCGCGCTCATGCTCGATCTCCGGACTGCGGCGCAGCACCGTCTTTTCATCGAGGTCGAGGGAAACGATCCTGGGGTCGCTCATCACTCACCGTCCCGCCGTCCCGTATTCAAGCGGATCGCCACCGAGGCCGCATGGGCGTCCAACCCTTCCGTCTCGGCCAGGGTCACCGCCGCCGGGCCAATGCGGGCCAGGCTGTCGGCATCGCAGGCCACGGTCGTGGTGCGCTTCATGAAGTCCAGCACGCCAAGGCCGGATGAAAAGCGGGCGCTGCGCGCGGTCGGCAGCACATGGTTCGGCCCGGCCACGTAGTCACCGATGGCTTCGGGCGTATAACGGCCCAGGAAGATGGCGCCGGCATTGCGCACCCGTGTCGACAGCGTCTCGGGGTCGGCCACGGCCAGTTCCAGATGTTCGGGCGCGATGCGGTCGACCAGCGACACGGCGTCGGCCAGCGCGTCGACCAGGATGACGGCTCCGAAATCCGCCCAGCTTTTGCCGGCGATTGCCGCGCGCGGCAGGGTCTTCAGGTGGCCTTCCATGGCGCGTTCTACCTGGCCCGCGAAATCGGCATCGTCTGTGATCAGTATCGACTGGGCGGATTCGTCATGCTCGGCCTGGGACAGCAGGTCCATGGCGATCCAGCCGGCATCGTTTTCCGCGTCCGCCACCACCAGAATTTCCGATGGCCCGGCGATCATGTCAATGCCGACAATGCCGAAGACCTGGCGTTTGGCTTCCGCCACCCAGGCGTTGCCTGGCCCCACCACCTTGTCTACCGGGGCAACGGTATCGGTGCCGTAAGCCAGCGCCGCCACCGCCTGCGCCCCGCCGATGCGGTAGATCTCGGTAACGCCGGCCAGATGGGCGGCCGCCAGAACCAGCGGGTTCACCACGCCGTCCGGGGTCGGCACCACCATGACCCGGCGTTCCACCCCCGCGACCCGCGCGGGGATGGCGTTCATCAGCACCGAACTGGGATAGGCCGCCGTGCCGCCCGGCACATAGAGGCCGGCCGCGCCCACCGCCGTCCAGCGCTGGCCAAGTCTGACCCCGGCCTCGTCGGTGTAGGCGAGGTCGGCGGGCTTCTGTTTTTCATGGAAGGACTGGATGCGCTCCGCCGCTACATCCAGCGCCGCCAGCGTGTCCTTGCCGCAGGCCGCCACCGCCGCCTCGATCTCGGTCGCCGTGAAACGCATGGTCTCGGGCGTCAGTTTCACCCGGTCGAAGCGCTCGGTATATTCGATGACGGCCTCGTCGCCGCGCTGGCGCACCTCGGCCAGGATCGTCGCCACTGTATCGTTGACGTCGACCGAGACTTCGCGCTTGGCGGCCAGTAGCCCGCGAAATTCGGCCTCGAAGCCGGCGTCCGCCGCATTCAGCCTACGCGGCATCGGCGACCTCCCGGAAGCGGTCGACCCAGCCGCCGACCTCATCCGGCCGGGTCTTCAGCGCGGCGCGATTTACGATCAGCCGGCTGGTGATTTCGACGATGGTTTCGATCTCGACCAGCCCGTTTTCCTCCAGCGTCTTGCCGGTCGATACCAGGTCGACAATGCGGCGGCACAGGCCCAGCCCCGGCGCCAGCTCCATGGCGCCGTTCAGCTTGATGCATTCCGCCTGTACTCCGCGCGCCGCGAAATGCGCGCGTGTGATCGCCGGGTATTTGGTGGCGATGCGGATATGGCTCCAGCGTTTCGGGTCGTCCTTCTGCACCAGATCCCTGGGTTCGGCCACCGCCAGCCGGCAATGGCCAATCTTCAGATCGATGGGCGCGAACAGTTCGGGATAGTTGAACTCCATCAGCACGTCGTTGCCGGCCACGCCCAGATGCGCCGCGCCGAAGGCGACGAAGGTCGCCACGTCGAAGCTGCGCACACGGATAATCGACAGATCGGGGATGTTGGTGTCGAACTGCAACAGGCGCGATTTCGGGTCGTCGAAGGCGGGCTCCGGCTCAATGCCGGCGGCGCGCACCAGCGGCATCACCTCTTTCAGAATGCGCCCCTTCGGCAGGGCAAGGACAAGTTTTTCGTTGGCCGGCAAGGTTCGGTTCTCCATGGGTTCGGTATAACTAGTGGCCTGATACAGACCACAAGCCCCTATGTGGCACAAGGCGCGCCCGGATTCCAGTGTTGCGGGGGCAGAGGAGCGCACCGACCGAGAGTTTCCCCGATTTACTCCACCAGGCACGGATTGCAAATGCGGTGCGTCCAAGCGGTGGCATAATGTCGCATCTGGTGGCGAGGCGTGCGGTAATCCAGTGTCCTGTAATCCTGTAAACTCCGGAGTTGTTGGTTTTTTGACGGTTTTACGGGAATTTCAGCGGCGTCGGATATTTCCTTAATCCTCGTATGGTTTTGCTTGCCCCGCGCGCCGGTTGCCAATAGAATGCATTTGCAATTGAGAATTATTCGCAATTAATATGCGCGTCACCGTATGACGAAACATTGTGGAAAAGGTTATGAACAGAATTTTGACATTTACGAATGCGAGATTGATCGGCCTGGCGCGGCTGTTGACCGTGGCGATCATGGCGGCGGGAATGGCGGGGCTCTCTGAAACGGCGGCGGCGGCCGGTGGCGAGGTGAACCTCTATTCCTACCGCCAGGAATTCCTGATCCGGCCTCTGCTGGACAAATTCACCGCCGAGACCGGCATCGCGGTCAACGTTCAGTACGTCAAGGGCGGCATCCTGAAGCGCATGCGCGAAGAGGGCGAGGCCGGGGTCGCCGACCTGGTGCTGACCGCCGACATCGCGACGCTCAGCCAGCATGCCCGGGCGGACACCTTCCAGCCGGTGAAATCGGCGGTGCTGGAAGCCAACATTCCGGCGCGGTTTCGCGACCCGGAGGGCAGGTGGTTCGGGCTGACCGCGCGGGCCCGAATCATCGTTTATTCGAAGGACCGGGTCAAACCGGACGAAATTAATACCTATGAGGATCTTACCGATCCGAAATGGGCGGGGCGCATCTGCACTCGTTCGTCCGGCCATGTCTATATGAAGTCGCTGCTGGCCTCGATCATTGTCGCCAAGGGCGAGGAGGTCGCGCAGGGCTGGGCCAAGGGGGTGAAGAAGAATCTCGCGCGCAAGCCCCAGGGCAACGATCGCGCCCAGGTCAAGGCGATCTGGCAAGGTGAATGCGATATTGCGCTGATCAACACCTATTACCTCGGCAAGATGCAGTTCAACGAGGCCGAGCCCGAACAGAAGGAATGGGCGGCCGTCATCGGCGTGATCTTCCCCAACCGGGACGACCGCGGGACTCACGTCAACATCTCCGGCGGCGGTGTTGCCAAATACGCCAAAAACCGGGACAACGCGGTTAAATTGCTGGAATTCCTCAGCGGCGACTGGGCCCAGGAATATTATGCCGCCAGCAACTACGAATATCCGGTAAAGCCGGGCGTCGCCTGGCATCCGGCGGTCGAGTCCTGGGGCCGTTTCCATGCCGACGAAGCCGCGCTCTCGGAAGTCGCCAAACAGGTGCCGCTCGCGATCAAGCTATATGATCGGGCGGGGTACCGGTAGGGGGCGGGGCGGATGGATTGGTGGCGGCGCGACCTCGTCCTTCGAGACGGGTCTTCGACCCTCCTCAGGATGAGGCTTCGAGACGGGTCTTCGACCCTCCTCAGGATGAGGCTTCGAGACGG
>JADFVY010000381.1 GCA_015222795.1 Pseudomonadota bacterium
GCTACGCTCTTCGAACCGCTCCTGTCCCCGGACCGAAATCGCCACGTCAGAGCGGTTCCATATGGTCGGAAAGGGCTCTAGCGGCTTTCAGGCCCAGAATCAGTGAAGACATCTGGATTCATCTCGTGGTTGAAAGTTATTCATCCTAACCGGCAGGCGTAACGATGGCATTAACGCCGATTCGAATTGATGCCCTGTGCACAGCGGAAATCGCCGTCAGGTCCCTGAATCGGTGGCGTTGTGCCGGAACCGGTCTGGAACAGGTTGCCAGCTAACCTTATATGATCAATTATCGGGTAACCGATCGAACGGGTTGTGGAAAATTATTGAATGAAACAGTCGCTGGCGAATATTGAGTTGCTGGAAGGCCTGCCCGCCGACGACCTTGAGGCGCTGGCCAAGCGTTGCCGCTGGCGTTCCTTCGACGAGGACGAACAGGTGTTGGCGCACCTCGATGGTGGTACCGACGTGCTGTTTCTCACCGCCGGCCGCTTGCGGGTATCGCTTTACTCGTCCTCGGGCAAGGAGGTGTCGTTCGAGGATCTCCACGCCGGTCAGCATTTCGGCGAGATGGCGGCGATCGACCGCAAGGGACGTTCGGCCAGCGTATTTGCGTTGGAGTCGTGCACCGTGGCCTTCCTTTCCAGCCAGAATTTCATGGACCTGATGAGCCGGCATTTCGTTATCGCCCAGCGGGTGATGACGGCGCTGTGTAGGCTGGTGCGTCGCCTCGACGAGCGCGTATTTGAATTCAGTACCCTGACCGTCAGCAACCGCATTCAGGCGGAACTGCTGCGCCTGGCCGGTGGAACCGTCGAGAATCAGACGGCAACCGTCAAGCCGGCGCCGCGCCATGCCGATATTGCCAGCCGGGTCAGCACCCATCGCGAGGCCGTAACACGCGAGATGAATATCCTGGCGCGGGCCGGCATTATCCGCCAGGAACGCCATGCGCTATACATCCTGGACCTGCCCCGACTTGGGCAGATGGTGCATGAGGTCCTGGGGCTCGAGCCCGAGGAATTCGCCTGAGTCCGTTTCCGTACAAACAAGAGTTGCATTGGTCTGGCGGTAAATTGTCGCCAAAATAGAATATTTTCGTAAAAATTGTGAGAAATACCACAGCATGTGTCCCTGAATCAGGCCATCATCCGTTTCAACGAATGCAATGGAACGGATGGGCGAGGACACGATCAGGGTCGTAATCGCCCCGCTGCCAGGAAGCCGCAGGGATTTCGCCCCATCCATCCGCACAGGGTCGTCGGTGGTCGGCTGAGAGGGGATATCAGCTTCTAGTCGACAACCAACGACCGGCAGGGTTAAAGGCCGTCTCAAGGATCGCAGCCGCGCAAGCGGATCCGATCCTCCCAGCCCCCGGCTGAGGCCCTGCCGGATATCGTTATCCAGCCCGGGCAGAGGTGGGTCTGCCCGGGCATTTTTTTAATTTCCCGGCTTGCGTCAGACCTTCGTGCCGCTATCTGAACACTTCGTCGCGCAGGTGGGGCGGGAAGATTTTGGCTTCCTCATCCTCGCGGTAATGCCGGATCTGGCCGTTGAGCGCAAAACCGATCGCTGTCGACAAGGATTTCGACGCCTCCAGCCGCGGGACGTAAACATAATCGGCGCCGGCCTCGTAAAGCGTCTCGATCTCGTCCAGCCGTGTTGCGCAGGCAATTATCGCTGCGTCGGGGCTGAGTTCGCGCACTGCATGAACCAATTTCTGGTTGTTTGTCCCCACCAGCATCTCGTCGGGAATTGTCAGGACGATCACCTTGGCCCGGTCCAGCGCCGCGTGATGCAGGGTCTCGGTATTGGCGAGATTGCCGTACAGCACGCGGGCGCCCTCGTTGCGGATGGCGTCATGCAGGGACACGTTGAAATCGACGACCAGCGTTTTGCCCGCGAGCCTTGGGTGCATCAGCGACAGATCGTGCAGCAGCGACGAGGAGAATCGGTGAAAGCCGAGCAACACGAGGCTGGCGCCATCCTCGAACTGATCGTCGCCGCTGGCCGGCGCGCGGAACCCGCAGCGGTCGAGTATATTCGCCAGGCCTTCGTGAATTGCGTGGGCTTTCTTGAACAGGAATGGGGTTGCCAGGGCAGTCATGATGAAAGCCAGAATTACGGCGCTGCTAAGGTCATTGCCGAAATGTCCCTCCTGAACACCCAGGAAGGCAACGATGAGGGCGAACTCGGATATCTGCGCCAGCCTGACCGACGAGACCATGGCGTTGCGCCGATCCAGTCCCGAAAAATGGAGCAACGGGAAAACGATAAGGAACCGGGCGGCCAGCGCCGCCACTGCCAGCACGACGGCGATCACCAGGATATCCGGCGACTCCACCGACGGGATGGTCATGCCGAGCCCGACGAAAAACAGTACGATGAAGAAGTCGCGCACAACGCCGACCTTCGACACCATCTCGGTGCTGAAGGGCGAGCTCGCCAGACTGGCCCCGGCGATCAGGGCGCCCATGCCCGCACCGACCGAGATATGCGGATTAACCCCGGCGATCAGCTGGAACGGCAGGTCCAGGTTCATACCCACCATCAGCACGATAAAACACCAGGCCAGCGCGGCAACCAGGATCAGCTCCGGCGCCTTGGCGATCCAGCCAAAGGCCGGGCGGGTAACGAAACGCGCGGTGAAGGCGGCGATGGCCGCCAGCAGAGCGATCCCGCCCAGCGACGCCACGACGGGGCCGACCGCCGGGTCGGCGAAACTCGGCTGCAGCGCGATAATGATTATCGCCCATATATCCTGGAAAATAAGCAGGCTGACGCAGGTCCGCCCGGCAACGGTATCCAGGCTGAAGCTCACCGCGAAAAGTTGCACCACCAGCAGAGTGGATGAGCCAGCGATCAGGATGCCGATATAAAGCGGTACGAAGGGTGTTTCGCCCAGCAATCCCGCGCCGATTCCCAGCCATAGCAGAAGATAGGCGACGCCCATGCCGAACAGTATCGTCAGTGGATATTGCAGCAGCCCGCTGGCAAGTACCGTCCGCCCGCTGCCCAGTATATGGCGCAGATCGATCTCCAGGCCAATCACGAACAACAGCAGCACGAAACCCAGCTGCGAGATGGTGTCGATATTGGCCGGATCGGTGACCAGGCCCATGCCCAGCGGGCCGGCCAGAAGGCCGGCTGCCAGGAAGGCGGCGATGCTGGGAATGCGGAAACGCGTAAACAGAACCGCCAGCACGCCGGCCATCAGCAGGCTGTAACCGATATCGCGCACAAGCGGCGGCAAATCGCCCCCAGACGCGAATGCCGGCAGGGGCGACAGGGTCAACAATAAAGCCAGCGCCACCAGGCGCGTGATGCCAAAACTGGATTTCAAATCATACCGAACCGCCCAACATACCCTTGGAGTAGCCAGACGATCCCCTCTCCCTGTCAGTAACGTTGGAACCAAGCTACGACAACCGGGGCGACGGGATCAAGCTGCGCCGTCATCGATATTGGGCTACGCCGCCTCCGCCAGCACCGATCGCGCCGCGATCAATCCTGGAATACTCTATTTTTCCAGTTCGCCGATGATGGTGTTGGCCGACCGCATGCGCTCGGAGAACATCTTGCAGAAATTGTTCAGCAGCTTCATACCGGCTTCCGGATAGTCGCTCTTAATCTTTTCGAATTCTTCCACGCCCAGCCGGTAGCAGACGGTGTCGGTTGCCGCGGTAACGCTGGCGGCCCTGGGCTTGCTGTCCAGTATCGCCATTTCGCCGAAGATGTTGCCCTCGGTCAGCGATTGCAGGCGCTTGTCCAGCCCCGTGGCCTCGATATGGATGGATATGTCCACGCTGCCTCGGGAAATGTAATAGAGCGCATCGCCCTCGTCGCCCTGCGCGAAGATTACCTCTCCCGCGCGGTAAAACTGGCGCATCGCCAGGCGGCGGAAAGCGGCGACTTCCTCGCGGTTCAGCTCGCGCAGGATCGGCGGCACGCGCAGATGCCGCATGGTGGCCGACAGGTCCTCGCTGGTGAAATCGGAAATCACCCGGTCCTCCAACGCGGCGAGTGCGCTGTCCGTATCCGGATGGAACTGGTCTTCGCGAAGGGATTGCAGCGCCCCCGACTGCTCGATGGCGGCCCACAATTGCCGCGGCGCACGTTTTTTCCGGCGATCGACTTCAACCGGACTGTCCGCCTTGCGCCGTTCGACCGGTACATAGCTGATCGCCAGGTCGCCACCGGCCTTGCGCAGCCGCTGGCAGATTCTCGCCAGCGCCAGGCCGCCCGTGCTGTCGATGTCGGTAATCCGCTTCAGGTCCAACAGGATATGGGTGACGCCGCCGCGTATCAGTTCGCGAACGCGGCCTTCCAGAACGTCCGCCGAGCCGAAGAATATAGCGCCTTCCAGTTCCAGGGCCGCAATGTGGTGGCCGCATTGCCGCAGCACCGCCTGTCGCCGCTCGGTCCAGACGCTGCGGGCATGAAGGGCCGGTCCCCGGTTTTCTCGCCGGATCAGCGAACGCTGCATATGAAGGACGAAGATGATAAGCGCGACGGCGACGCCGACTCCCACCGCCACGATCAGGTCGAATACCAGGGCCGTGCTAATAACCAGCAGGATGATGACGGCGTCGTCCAGCGAGGCCATGCGGCGGGCGCCCTGGCGTGAGAAAAACTGCCTGACCAGCGTAAAGGACCAGCGGTCGAAGATCTGGAAACCCAGGACAAGCACCATGCCGGAAATCACCGCGCGCGGGATATATTCGATCATCTGGGCCAGTAGCAATACCGTCGCCAGCATCAGGCCGCTGACGATATAGACCATAGTCTTGGTGCGGCCGCCCGAGTCATAGCCGGGTTTGGTGCGGATCATGCCGCCGGCGCCGATCATGCCCCCCATCAGCGAAGCCACCATGTTGCCGATGCCGTGCGCGACCAGCTTGCGGTTGGAGTCGGTGCGGTTCTCGGTCAGATCGTCCAGAACCGAGACCGACAGCAGGGTGTCGAGCGAGGCCAGCGCCGCCATCGAGATCGCCGCCGGTATGACCATCGCCATGACCAGCATGAACTCTCCGCCGGCGCCCAGGCTGGTGAACATGTCCGCGAACTGCGGCGTGGGCAGTCGGCTGGTTACCTCGCCCAGCGTGCCGCCCACGTCGGCGCCCTTCATAACATAACGCATCAGATAGAAGACCGCCGTGCCGGCCGCCAGCCCGGCCAGCGGAGCCGGGACCATGGGAATACGGAACCGCCTGGCCGTCAGCAGCATCGTCGCAATGGTTACGATCGCCGGGATCAGAACGATGGGGCGGGCCTCGTCCAGATGCTCGAAGATTTCCAGTAGCGAATCCTGGCGGCGGATATCCAGCAGGGTCCAGCTCTGGCCCAGGATGATAAGCAGGGCCGAACTGTTGATGAACCCGGCGATGACGGGGTAGGGGATATTCTTGACGATATTGGCCATGCGGGTGGCGCCGCAGACCATCTGGATGGCGCCGGCCAGCAGGATCGCGAAAAAGGCGATCGATATGACGTTCGGGATGGTTTCGCCCGACGGAAACATCAGGTCCTCGGACAGCAGAAGCTGGCTGATCAGCGAAGCCAGGATCAGGGCCGAGGCGGCGCGCGGGCCGGAAACCAGAATCGACCGCCCGCCGAAAATGGCCGCCACGAACCCCAGAATGACTGCGCCGTAAACACCGGTCAGCACACCCTGGACCGCATATTCGGCGCCCAGA
>JADFVY010000382.1 GCA_015222795.1 Pseudomonadota bacterium
AGCTTCGGCATCAAGGGCGGCCGGCCGGCCGGCGGCAAGTTCATCGAGGCCTGCGCGCTGGCCTCGCACCTGGCCAATGTCGGTGACGCCAAGACGCTGATCATCCATCCCGCCAGCACGACCCATCAGCAGATGACCGCGGAACAGTTGAAGACCGCCGGCGTCGGCGAGGAGCTGATTCGCCTGTCGGTCGGCCTGGAAGACTCAGCCGACATCATCGACGACCTCAACCAGGCGCTCCGCGCCTCGCAAAAGGGGTGAGGGGGAATCCGGATGCATATGAGTCTGGGCCGAAGGCCTGAAAAAGGATTTACCGCGGAGGACGCAGAGGGCCGCGGAGAAGGCGCAGAGGTATTGTTTTCCGTCTTTCCGCGGTTTGATGATCCAATGGCGCCACAAAATTACAAGGATTCAATAAAATATTTCTCTGCGCCTTCTCCGCGGCCCTCGGCGTCCTTTGCGGTTGATCCCTTTCGGACCGTCGCGAAACGCTGCGTCCGGACGGGCTGCAAGTGTCTTACCTGTTACCGCATCACGGGAGCCTCTTCATGGAACTGACGGTCAACGGACAGAAGGTCCACGCCTCGACCGGTGGCAAGGAATTCGATGCCTCGCTGCCGGTGGTGATATTCGTGCATGGGGCGGGGCAGGATCGCACCGCCTGGGCGCTGCAGACGCGGTATTTCGCTTATCACGGCTATGGGGTGCTGGCGGTCGACCTGCCGGGGCATGGCAAGTCGGAAGGGCCGGTGATCGAGTCCCTGCCGGCGATGGGCGACTGGGTGGCGGACCTTATCGCGGCCACGGGCGCGGGGGTGGCGTCGCTGGTCGGCCATTCGATGGGTTCGTTCGTCGTGCTGGAATGCGCCGCGCGCCATCCTGACGCCGTGCGCTCGCTGACCCTGATCGGCACGGCGGCGCAAATGCCGGTGCACCCGGAACTGCTGGCCGCGGCGCAAGCCAACGACCGTTCGGCCTATGAGGCGATCACCTATTGGGGGTTCAGCCGCGGCGCCCAGATCGGCCGCGACCAGTCGCCCGGCATGTGGATGGTGGGTTCCGGCATGCAGCTTATGGCCAGTGAACCGGCGGGCGTGCTCCATACCGGCCTCAAGGCTTGCGCGGACTATGACGGCGCGATGGAATCTGCGGCCAGGGTGACCTGCCCGGTACGGCTGATTCTGGCCGACCAGGACAGCATGACGCCCCTGAAGCGCGGAAAAGCATTGGCCGATGCTTTTCACGAAGCCGAAACTATTATTGTCCCACAATGCGGCCATATGCTGATGGCTGAGCAGCCGGATGCGGTGCTGGATGCCTTGATCGGGTTTGTGTAAAGCGCCCGGCGCCAGTCCGGAAAATGTAATAGAGGGATCACGCGTTGCAACAGAGCCAGTTCCACCTGCTGAAATCGCGGCGGTTCCTGCCGCTGTTCGTTACCCAGTTCCTGGGGGCGTTCAACGACAACGCCTATCGGCAGGCGCTGGTCATTCTGGTCACCTACGGGCTGATCCAGATCGGCGGCAACGACCCGCGCGTGCTGATCACCGCGGCCGCCGGCGTGTTCATCCTGCCCTATTTCCTGTTTTCCGCAATCGCCGGGCAGTTGGCCGACAAGCTGGAAAAATCGCGCCTCATCATGTTCGTCAAAATCATGGAAATCGCGGTTATGGGATTGGCCGGGGCCGGTTTTCTGCTGGGCAATGTCTGGCTGTTGATGGTTGTGCTGTTTCTGATGGGAACCCAGTCCGCCTTCTTCGGGCCGTTGAAATACAGTATCCTGCCCGACCATCTGCAGGAAAGTGAACTCGTCGCCGGCAATGCGCTGATCGAGACCGGGACCTTCCTCGCCATCCTGCTGGGCACCATTTTTGGCGGCATGATGGTGGGTGTGGAAGGCGGCCTGTTGATCGTGGCCGGTACGGTAATGGCCGTTGCGGCGGCCGGCGTGGCGGCCAGTTTCTTCATCCCCAAGGCCGGGCCGGCGGCGCCGGATCTTAAACTTAACCTGAATATCGTCGGCGAAAGCTGGTCCATCGTCCGCCATGCCGCGGGGAACCGGGCGGTGTTCCGCTCTATCATCGGGATTTCCTGGTTTTGGGCGGTTGGCACCATTTTCCTGGCACAGTTCCCGACATTCGGCGTCGAGATATTCGGCGCCGACGAATCGGTGGTGACGCTGTTCCTGGTTGCCTTCTCGCTGGGTATCGGGTTGGGGTCGTTGCAATGCAACCGCTGGCTCAAGGGTGAGGTCAGCGCCCGTTACGTGCCGCTGGGGGCCGTTGGCATGGCGCTGGTCGGCTTTGATCTGTACGCCGCCGCCAGCCAGATTCCCGCGCCCACCGGCGAGGAACTGATCGGCGTCGGTGTTTTCTTTTCGTCCCTGGCGAATATCCGGGTGTTCGCCGATCTGGTATTCATCGCCATCTTTGGCGGTTTCTTCATCGTGCCGCTCTACGCCATCATGCAGGCGCGCAGCGATGAGGAGAACCGGTCACGCACCATCGCCGCCAATAACATTGTCAACGCCGGCTTCATCGTGGTCGCCTCGGCGGCCTCGGCCGCCATGCTCTGGTACAGCTTCTCGGTAACCGAGGTCTTCCTGGCGCTCGCCATCGGCAATACTCTGGCGGCGATCTATGTGATTAGCCTGCTTCCCGACGAGGTGTTGAAGGGCATCGGCCGCGCGCTGTTCCGCCGGCTTTACGGCATGACGGTCGAGGGCGAGGAGAACCTGAAAAAATGCGGCGACCGGGTGGTGATCGTCGCCAATCATACCTCGTTCCTGGATGGCATGCTCATTGGCTGCTTCCTGCCCCAGCGCGCCGCCTTCGCCATCAATTCCCATATCGCCAGCCGCTGGTGGGTGAAGCCGGCCTTCCTGCTGTTCGACCTGTTGCCGCTGGATCCGACCAACCCGATGGCCGCCAAGACCATGGTGGATGTGGTGAAGCAGGGCCGCCCGCTGGTGATCTTCCCCGAAGGCCGCATCACGGTGACCGGCGCGCTGATGAAGATTTATGAAGGCCCCGGCACGATTGCCGACCTGGCCGGCGCCACGATTCTTCCCGTGCGTATTGCCGGCGCGCAGTACACGCCGTTCTCGCGGCTGAAGGGCAAGCTGCGCCTGCGCTGGTTCCCGAAAATTTCCATGACCATCCAGGAGCCTCGCCGGATCGAGGTGGACGATGCGCTGAAGGGCCGCCGCCGGCGCGAGGCCGTGGCCCAGTGGCTCTATGACGTGATGACCGAAACCATCTTCCAGACCGGATATCACCCGCAAACCCTGTTCGCCGCGTTGCTGGAGGCCCGCGTCGTCAATGGCGGCGACGCGCTGATCCTCGAGGATGTGCAGCGCCAGCCCCTCAGTTATGACCGGTTGATAACCGGCAGTCTGGTGCTGGGGCGCAAACTTGCCGGGCTCGGCGCGCCGGCCGAACGGCTGGGGCTGATGCTGCCCAATACGACGGCGGCCGTGGTCGCCTTCTTCGGACTGCAGGCTTATGGCCGGACGCCGGCGATGCTCAACTTCTCCACCGGGACGGGGCCGATGCTGGCGGCCTGCCGGGTGGCCGACGTGCGTCGGGTGGTGACCTCGCGCCGCTTCATCGAGATGGGTGGACTGGAAGAGATGGTCGCCGCCCTGGCCCGCGA
>JADFVY010000383.1 GCA_015222795.1 Pseudomonadota bacterium
ACGGCGCCGGCGGTCCAGGCATCGAAGCGGGGCCGCCGCCAGCGGCGCACCCGGTCCAATGGGCTTTCGATTTCCCCGATTACCGCCATGGATTGGAGGGTCCCGCACTTGTCCAGCGCCGCGCGACCTCATCCTTCGAGATGGCGTTACGCGCCTCCTCAGAGCCTGGCCCGAAATATGTTGCTGTTTTCATTGGCGTTTGCCGAGTCGAATGCAAGGCGCGGCCCGCGGGGCGATGCTCACGCATCGGCCAAGGGACGCAACGCCGCAGCCGGCCGGCAAACAACAACATATTCCGGGCCAGACTCTCAGGATGAGGAAACAGATTTTGGAGGCTCATCCCGAGTAAGGCTAAAGGACCGCCTCGAAGGACGAGGTCGCGCCGCCCTCCGGAAATCCGCCAAGTCATCAAGCGCATCCCTTACCGGTATCCCGCGCGGTCGTAGAGTTTGATCGCCAGCGGCACCTGTTTGGCGATTTCCGCGAGCGGGGTTTCGTCAGCGTGGAAGCGGCCCCAGCTTTCGACCGCCGGATGCCATTTGACGCCCGACTTTACCGGATATTCGAAATTGCTGGCGGCGTAATACTCCTGGGCCCAGTCGTCACTGAGGAATTCCAGCAACCTGACGGCGTTGTCCCGGTTGCTGGCGTATTTCGCGACGCCACCGCCGGAGATGTTGACATGGGTGCCGCGATCGTCCCGGTTGGGGAAGATCACGCCGATGGCGGCTGCCCATTCCTTCTGTTCGGGCTCGGCCTCGTTGAACTGCATGGCGCCGATGTAATAGGTGTTGATCAGCGCAATATCGCATTCACCCTGCCAGATCGCCTTGACCTGGGCGCGGTCGTTGCCTTGGGGCTTGCGGGCGAGGTTGTCCTTCACTCCCTTGGCCCAGCCCTGCGCGATCTCCTCGCCCTTGGCGACAATGATCGAGGCCAGTAGCGACTTCATATAGACATGGCCGGAGGAGCGGGTACAGACTTGGCCCGCCCATTTGGGATCGGTCAAATCCTCGTAGGTCTTGATCTCGGCCGGATTGACCCGCTCCTTCGAATAGACGATGACGCGGGCGCGGGTGGTCAGCCCGAACCACAAGCCTTCCGGGTCACGATATCGCGCGGGGATGTTGGCCTCCAGCACCGGCGACGTCACCGGCTGGAAGGTATCGGCCTCGACATGCTGGCTGAGCGTCGCGATATCGGCCGTCAACACGAGGTCGGCGATGCCCGCCTCACCCTCTTCCTGCATACGCTTCAGGATGCCGCCCTTGACGAACTGGATGTTGACCCGGATGCCGGTTTCCCCGGTGAATTTGTCCAGCATGGGCCGGATCAGGAATTCCTGGCGGTAGGAATAGAGATTGACCTCGCCGCCGGCCGCCGCCGGCTCGGCAAGCCCCGCCAGGGCAACCGTCAGAATGGCCGCGCCCGCCGCCAGCCGGCACGCCTTGCCCTGTTTCATGGAATTCGCAATCTTCAAAATACCGTTCATAACCGTTCCCCAACGTTTCCGCCGCCATGCAAGGCGGACCATGTTCAATGCCGTCCAGCGCAACGAGCGGCAAGCATCTTATTTGCGAATAGTTCTCAATTGCAAATGCATTCTATGCACAACCGGCGCAGGGAGCAAGCAAAACCATAAGGACATTATGGGAATGCGCAGTGTTCGAAGTTTCCCGACGGAACCACCCCGAAAGGCAGGATAACCAACGCATATAGGGTCGCCTGCGCAGTGGATCTCCCACCGCGCCGCCGCCCGATGCGACATTATGCCGCCGCGCGGGCGCGCCGGGCTTATCCCCCGGCGCCATGAAAACTCGAAGTCTGGGCGCTCCCCCGCCCTGCAACACTGGAATCCGGGCGCGCCTTGTGCCACATAGGGGCTGTTTTACCGAACCCGTGGAGACCATAGCCTTGTCGGCCAACGAGAAACTTGTCCTGGCGCTGCCCAAGGGGCGCATTCTGGAAGAGGTCATGCCGCTGGTGCGCGCCGCCGGCATCGAGCCGGAGCCCGCCTTCGACGACCCGAAATCGCGCCTGCTGCAGTTCGAAACCAACATCCCCGAACTGTCGATCATTCGCGTGCGCAGCTTCGACGTTGCGACCTTCGTCGCCTTCGGCGCGGCGCATCTGGGCGTGGCCGGCAACGACGTGCTGATGGAGTTCAACTACCCGGAACTCTTCGCGCCGGTGGATCTGAAGATCGGCCATTGCCGCTTGTCGGTCGCCGAACCCAGGGAGCTGGTGCGCAAGGACGATCCGGCGCGCTGGAGCCATATCCGCATCGCCACCAAATACCCGGCCATCACGCGGGCGCATTTCGCGGCGCGCGGGGTGCAGGCGGAATGCATCAAGCTGAACGGCGCCATGGAACTGGCGCCGGGGCTGGGCCTGTGCCGCCGCATCGTCGACCTGGTGTCCACCGGCAAAACGATGGAGGAAAACGGGCTGGTCGAGATCGAGACCATCGCCGAGATCACCAGCCGGCTGATTGTCAACCGCGCCGCGCTCAAGACCCGACCCGAGCAGGTCGGCGGCTGGGTCGACCGTTCCCGGGAGGCCGCCGATGCCGCGTAGGCTGAATACGGCGGACGCTGGCTTCGAGGCGGATTTTCGCGCGCTGCTGGCCGCCAAGCGCGAGGTCTCGGTCGACGTCAACGATACCGTTGCGGCGATCCTGGCCGAGGTGCGGGCGCGCGGCGACGAGGCCATCATCGAATAC
>JADFVY010000384.1 GCA_015222795.1 Pseudomonadota bacterium
CCCGGTTTCGACTGCCCGCAAGAGATGTTCCACAAACTGTGGTTCCCGTCCGCGGCCTTTCGGACCAGGCATCTGACCGACGACCAGCGCAAGCAACTCGATCCCGGTCTGCGGGAAATAATCGAACAGTCGAAGGCCTGGGACCTGACCGATTTCATGCAGGCAACACAGGACCGCGCGGCGCTTGGCATGCATATGCGCAAGTTCCACGAAAAATTCGACCTGCTGCTGACGCCGACACTCCCCATCCCGGCATTCAAGGCGGGTGACGAAGTGGCGAACGCGAGCCAGACCCGCTGGACCGACTGGACCGGCTTCACCTATCCCTTCAACCTGACACAACAACCGGCCGCCTCCATCCCTTGCGGGTTCACGAACGATGGCCTGCCGGCGAGCCTGCAGATCGTCGGGCGCATGCATGATGAGCCGACCGTGCTACGCGCGGCGCGGGCCTATGAACGGCTGCACCCGCTGGTCATGCCGAAGGAACCCGTCCATGGCCGATGAGATCGCCTGCCTGACCGTGCGCGAACTCGGCGCGCGCTACGCCAGCAAAGAGGTTTCCCCGCGCGAAGTGCTGGCCGCTTCGCTGGCGCGCATCGACAAGTTCGAGGACCGGGTCAACGCCTTCGCCTTCATCGACCGCGCGGGCGCCGAGGCCGCGGCGTCGGAATCCGAGGCGCGATGGATGCGCGGCGAGCCGCTGGGCCCGCTGGACGGCGTCCCGGCGACGGTCAAGGACATCATGTATGTGAAGGGCTGCATCACCACCTATGGCAGCCGCGTCCTGGCGCTGAGCGAGCCTGCGGCGGAGGATTCTCCACCGGTCGCCCGGCTGCGCGAGGCCGGCGCGATCCTGCTGGGCATGACCAACACGCCGGAGATCGGCTGGAAGGGCCATACGGATTCGCCGGCCCATGGCATCACCCGCAACCCCTGGAACCTGGAGCGCACCCCGGGCGGCAGCAGCGGCGGCGCGGCGGTGGCGGCGGCGCTGGGCATCGCGCCGCTGAATATCGGCACCGACGGCGGTGGGTCGATCCGCATTCCGGCCTCGTTCAGCGGGCTGTTCGGCATCAAGGCCACCTCCGGCCGCGTGCCGGCCTGGCCGGCCAGCGCCTTCGGCAGCCTGGCCCATACCGGTCCGATCACTCGCACGGTCGAGGACGGCGCGCTGATGCTGAACGCGCTGGCCCGTTCAGACAGCCGCGACTGGCTGGCCCTGGCCCCCGACGGCGTGGATTACGCGACGGCCATGGAGGGCGGCATCAAGGGGCTGCGTGTCGCTTATAGCCCGGGGCTGGGATATCTGAACGTGGACGACGATGTCGCCGCCCTGGTGCGCGCCGCGGCCGAGGGCTTTGCCGCGCTGGGCGCCGAGGTCGAGGAAGTCGATCCCGGCTTCCCCGACCCCAGGCGCGCGCGCGAGACCATGTGGTGGGCCGGCGCCGCCTTTCGCACCCGCCATCTGACGGCCGGACAGCGCGCCATGCTGGATCCTGGCTTGCGCGAGGTGGTGGATGAAAAGGCCGCCGCCCTGACGCTGACCGATTATATGGAAGCCATGCAGGCAAGGGCCGAACTCGGGATCGCCATGAGCCGGTTCCATGACCGTTACGACCTGCTATTGACCCCGGCGACGCCGTTCGCCGCCTACCTGGCCGATCATGCGGGCGTGGACGAGGCGACGAAGCAGCGCTGGGCCGAACGGCCGGCCTTTACCTTCCCCTTCAACATGACCGGCCAGCCCGCCGCATCCGTGCCCTGCGGCATGACGCCGGACGGTCTGCCGGCGGGCCTGCAGATCGTCGGGCGGATGCATGACGATGTGACGGTCATGCGCGCCGCGCGCGCCTTCGAGGCAGCGCATCCCTGGGGAATGCCTATATTGAGTTGAGCGGGATTATAAGCCGGCGCGCGCCAGCAGTCCCTGTCCCCGGTCGCTGTGCAGCAGCCAGCCATAGAGTGGCGCCGACAGTAAGGCCGGTACGACGCTGGTCATGATGAAGAAACCGGGATCGTATTGGACGCCGAACAATTGCTGTTCCATATCGATCTTGTAGCAAATCAGAATACCACCGAACAGCACGATCGCGTAACAACAGGATGAAATCACGGCCGCGGATACGCCTTCATGGCGCCGGCCGACGACAAATCCGACCATCAGGCCGATGGCGACGATCATTGCGACGGCATCAATGGCGGCCCAGATCAGCCGAGTCACCATATTCCCATCGGAATAAAGCGATATCTCCCAAAGAACAAATAGCATCGCCTCGCCCGGGACCGTGAAGGCGGCCGCCAGGACAAGGGGCCTGA
>JADFVY010000385.1 GCA_015222795.1 Pseudomonadota bacterium
ATCCGACTTTCGTCGGCAGCGTCAGATGTGTATAAGAGACAGACCGGGACCCCCGACCCGCACGCCTGGCACAGCCCCGCCGCCGCCGGCATCTATGCCCGCGCAATCGCCGGCGCGCTGACGGAATTGCGGCCTGACAGCGCGGATGCATTCGACGCCAACCTGGACGAATTCCTCGCCGAGCTGGATAAACTCGACGCCTGGGCGCGCGGCGCGCTGGCCGCCATTCCGCCCGAACGGCGGGTCATCGTCACCAGCCATGACGCCTTCGCCTGGCTGGGCCGCGACTACGGCATCCAGATTCTTTCGCCGGTCGGATTGGATAGCGCCGCCCAACCCTCGGCCAAGCGGCTGGGTGAACTGGTGGCGGAAATCCGAACGACCGGGGTCCGCGCGGTCTTTCTCGAGGCCGGCGGAGACCCGCGCCTCGCCAGCACCCTGGCCGAAGAGGCCGGCGTCGCCGTCGGCGCGGCTCTCTTCGCCGGCACCCTGACCCCCGAATGCGACGCCGCCGCCAGCTACCTGTCCATGTGGCGCTACAATTTCATCGAAATGCTCAGAGCCATGTCGCGGTGAACTTACGCGCCTGGATTATCTGGCCGGGCGGGCCCTGGCATTGGCCATTTTATCTTCGCCTTTCAAATTCGGCATTTCCCGGATAGACTCCGGGCTCATGGAAAACACAGGCCGTAAGGATATACGGTCAGACAGGAATTATTATCATGGCGCGCAAACCCAACTATCAGTTCGAGCGTATGGAGCGCCAGAGGGCCAAGGACGCCAAGAAGGCGGCGCGGCTCGAGGCCAAAAGGCAAAAAGCGGAAGAGAGCAACGCCGACAATGATGGCGTCGAGTCGCCCGGCGGCGAATCCGATGGCGCCCCCGCGGACGCACCGGACGGTCCCCGGGAAGACGACGCCCCGGATCGGTAAACCCGCGACGGCGAGTTGCCGGCTTTCACGCCCTGGTTCCGGTGTTTGCCTGTCGTACGGCCAAGGCGCTAAGTATACATACCAAACTTGGCTTTTTAATAGGCATACTTATTAAATCCGTCCATTTAATCGGATTCGGTTCATATTCCCGTCTGGAATCGCTGCCACATGCCTCCAAAAACCGCAGAAAACGTCTGTGCATGGGGTTGTTTCCCGAGTTTTGGTAGCTGACTCGCCGCCCTATGCCCCGAGCGGATGGCGCCCTCGATGGTGCAGGGCAGGCCGGTGGCGGTCCAGTCGCCGGCCAGCAGGATGTTGCCGCCGGGCGCGTCGGCGGCTGGGCGGCGGGCGGCCTGGGCCGGGGTCTGGGCGATGGTTGCGCGCTGCTCCTTGACGATGCGGCAGGCGGGCAGGGGTTGGTCGGGTAGGTCGAGGGCGGTCAGGACTTCGCGCCAGATGGCCGGCGCGGCCGCTTCGGCGTCCTCGCTGGCCCGCTCGCCCGCCGCGCTCAGGGTCACCGACAGCATGTCGCCGCGCACGAAGATCCAGTCCACCCATTCGCCGCCGGTGACGCCAAGGAACGGCAGGCCGCCTGGTAGCTCTACCGCGCCGTCGAGCCGGAAATGGGCGTTCAGGATGGGGTGAAAGTCCCAGGGCTCG
>JADFVY010000386.1 GCA_015222795.1 Pseudomonadota bacterium
CTGGTGCGCCTGCGCGACGGCAAGGTCACTATTCGCCCGATTGCCGGCACCCGCCCGCGCGGCAAGGACGCGGCCGAGGACAAGGCGCTGGCGGAAGACCTGCTGTCGGATCCCAAGGAACTCGCCGAGCATCTGATGCTGCTGGATCTTGGCCGCAACGATGTGGGGCGCGTCGCGAAAATCGGCACGGTCGAGGTTACCGAACAGATGACCGTGGAATATTACTCCCACGTCATGCATATCGTCTCCAACGTGGAGGGTGAAATTTCACCGGAATACGACGCGCTGCAGGCGCTGGCCGCGGGCTTTCCGGCGGGCACCGTATCGGGCGCGCCCAAGGTGCGGGCCATGGAAATCATCGACGAGCTGGAGCCGGACCGGCGCGGCGTCTATGCCGGCTGCATCGGCTATTTCGGCGCCAATGGCGACATGGATACCTGCATTGCGCTGAGGACCGCGGTGGTCAAGGACGGCAAGATGTATGTTCAGGCTGGCGGCGGTATCGTTTTTGACAGCAATCCCGAAGACGAATTCCAGGAAAGCTGCAACAAGGCCCGCGCCCTATTGCGCGCCGCCGAGGAGGCCGTCCGTTTCGCCGCCGGCGGCGGCCGAGGCTAGACGCGGGCCGTATTCCAGTTTCACGATGGTGCTGACCGGCACCAGTTGGAAGCCTTTACGGCGGGCCTCGGGAATCCATTTGGCCAGCACTTCGGTCGTCACGTCATGGGGGTGGCCGATGGCGATCGCATGACCGCGACGGCGCGCCACCCGCTCCAGTTCCGCCAGTTGCGTCCTGATTTTCGCCGCGTCCAGGTCATTGTCGAGGAAAACGTTCCGCGTTGCATGGGGCATTCCCATGTTTTGCGCCAGCCTCGAGCCCGTCGTCGTACGGTCGGTCCTCGAATCCAGGAACAACAGGCCACGCGCGTTGATTTCCTCGAGCACTGGTCTGACGAGGTCGGCACGGGCCATGAACTTGCTGCCCATATGGTTATTGACCCCGGCATAACCGTCGAAGCGGTCCAGCGCCCAGCGGAAGCGCCGCATGATCTCGTCCTGGCTCAGCGAGGTCAGTAGCGCGTTGTAACCTGGATCCGCGCCGGCGACGCTTGGTTCCATGGGAATATGCAGCAACAACTCGTGCCCGCGCGAGCGCGCGTAGCGGGTCTGCCTTTCCAGGTCATTGCCGTAGGGTATGAAGGCGATCGTGATCGGCGCCGGCAATTCGCTGGTACGCCTGGTGCGCGACTGCACGACGCCCGCATCGTCAATGACGATGGCGATCATCGGCCCCTTACCGAGGTGGCGCGGCTCCACCGCATTGGCCAGCCATGCGGGCAGCCCCGGCGCGGTTCCCACGGGCGGTACAGGACGGATGGGAATGCCGGACAGCACCGGCGGTTGCGGGATATCCGGACGAATGCGGGCGCGTGGCGCCACGGACAGGACTGCCACCTGGTTTTCCTCAGGCTCAAAGTAGGCCGCATGGTCGGACCAGTTCTGGGCATCGATATCCGGCGCCAGCGACATTTCCCGGTCGGTCAAGCTGGCGATTTCATCTTCTGGCCCGATGGCCAGGGCAACGAATTCCGATTCGGCATCCGTCGCCGCGACGATGACCGGGGCGGCGGGCTGTTGGGTAACCGTGTCGCCGAGAGACGGATGGTGATCGCGGGCCGCAACGAATGCCGGCGGGGACATCTTCTGTTCAGCGGGAATCATCCGCCATGCGGCGAATCCGGCGACGCCAATCGCTGTTATGGCGACCAGGGCGCCGGCAACCCGGAAGAACGGCGCCAGATTGATCCTTGGCAGTTCCACCTCGCTGTTGGCGGCCGCCCAGAATCGGCCGAAGCGCGCCAGCAAATGGTCCTTAATCGTCGCCAGATCGCGCCGGAGGACGGTAAAGCCCGTCAGGCAATGTTCCCTGAATGCGGTGTAAGCTTCCCGGACCCGTGTGGTTCCGGCGGCAGTAGCCCGGCGCAGCCCTGAATAAAACATGGCGGCCCGTTCGGCCAGATTCCCACGCAAGGGCGCGACCGCGGCCTGAAACCGGTTAATTCCGTTCAGAAGATCAAGTTTGAAACGCGCAAACAGCGGCCGGACAACGGGCTGTATTGCCGGGATCGCTCTCCGGCGCCGGCGGACGCGCCGCCTGTTCACATTAACTCTGGCAGCGTTGCTTCGACGCATGCTTTCCTCTTGACCCGCAGTCTACAGCCTACAGAGAAAAGCTTAACCGTCCAATCGTTTCGAAATTATTGAAAAATCAAGAATATTTCTGGTCTACAATCAGGCATCCACCGTCTCACCGGCCAATTCCTTGAGGATCGGGCAGTCGGGGCGGTTATCGCCATGACAGCGATGGGTCAGATGAGTGAGCGTGTCACGAATCTTCTGCAGTTCCGCGATCTTGCGGTCGACTTCGTCGATATGCGACAGGGCCAAAGCTTTCACATCGGCGCTGGCGCGTTTCTGGTTGCCCCATAAATCCAGCAGCAAGCTGACATCCTTCACGCTGAAGCCAAGATTGCGCGAATGATGAATGAAACGCAGCCTCTCGACGTCCTTGTCGCCGTAGGTACGGTAGCCGCTATCGGTCCGGCTGGCCTCGGGGATCAGGCCGATGCTCTCGTAATAACGGATGGTCTTGGCGCTGATGCCGGAATGACCCGCTGCTTGTCCAATATTCATCTTGAATCTCCGTACTTTTCGTTATTTATTTGTTTTATCTAGTTTAACAGACGCCTTCGCCTTCCATGACCGCAACATCAGCGCATTGCTGACCACGCTAACGCTGCTGAACGCCATGGCCGCGCCGGCGACGATGGGGCTGAGGAATCCCAGCGCCGCCAGCGGGATTCCGACGACGTTGTAGATGAAGGCCCAAAACAGATTCTGGTAAATCTTACGGCCCGTGGCGCGGCTCACATCGATGGCGTCGGCGGCCAGTCTGGGGTCGGAGCGCATCAGGGTCACGCCCGCCGTTTCCATGGCGATATCGGTGCCCGAGCCCATGGCGAGTCCGATATCGGCGGCCGCCAGCGCCGGTGCGTCGTTGACGCCGTCGCCGACCATGGCGACCACCTTGCCCTCGGCCCGCAGGCGATCGACCTCGGCCGCCTTGCCTTCCGGCAACACCTCGGCGCGGAAATCGTCCAGGCCCAGCCGCCTGGCGATGGCCGCCGCCGTGCGCTGGTTATCGCCGGTCAGCATGATCACCGCGATACCGCGGGCATGAAGAACCTTCAACGCCTCCACCGCTTCCGGCCGCAACTGGTCGGCCACGGCGATGGCGCCGAGCAACCGTTTGTCCTCGCCGGCCGCCCACATCACGGTCTTACCATCTTCCTCAAGGGCCGCGACTCGATCTTCCAGGGCCGTCATATCCGCTCCGGCCTCTTCCATCAGGCCGCGATTGCCGATCCACAGACCCTGTCCCCCGACGTGCGCGGTAAGGCCCCGCCCGCCTACCCGGCTAAAGCTTTCCACCGGGTCGAGTTTCAGCCCCCGCGTCCCGGCATCCGTCAGCACCGCCTTGGCGAGCGGATGTTCGCTGCCCTGTTGGGCCGCGGCTACCAGGCGCAGCAATTCTTCGTCGTCCATATCTCCGGCGGGCATGATGTCGGTGACTTCCGGATGGCCCATGGTCAGCGTGCCGGTCTTGTCGAAGATGATGATATTGACCGCGCCCGCGCGTTCCAGAGCTTCCACGTCCTTGATCAGGATGCCCGCGCGCGCGGCAGCCCCGGTCCCCGCCATGATCGCCGTCGGGGTCGCCAGGCCCAGCGCGCAGGGGCAGGCGATGACCAGCACCGACACGGCGGCGATGATGCTCTGCTCCATGGTCCCGCCGGCCAGCAACCAGCCAAGCGCCGTAACGATGGCGATCACCACCACCGTCGGCACGAACACATTGGTCACCCGATCCACGAGTCTCTGCACCGGCGGTTTTGCGGCCTGCGCGCCTTCGACCAGCGCGATGATGCGCTCCAGCGTCGATTCCTTGCCCACGGTCGTGGTTTCGATACGCAGCAGGCCGTCGCCGTTAACGCTGCCGCCGGTCACCCGGTCGCCGGGTTCCTTGACCACGGGAATGCTCTCGCCGGTCAGCAGCGATTCGTCCACGGCACTGTCGCCCGACAGGATTGCGCCATCGACCGGAATCCGGTCGCCCGGCCGCACCACGACGATTTCGCCGGTCAGCACCGAGGTCGCTGGAATGGTCACGACCTCGCCGTCGCGCTCAACATGGGCCTGGTCGGGCCGCAGTTGCATGAGCTGGCGGATCGCCGCCGAGGTGCCGCGCCGGGCCCGCGCCTCGAGCCATTTCCCCAGTTTGATCAGCGTGATGATGGCGGCCGACGCCTCGAAATAGAGAGGGAGGTCCGCGCCGGCGGTGACGGTGAAAAGGTTATAGAGGCTGAGTCCAAAGGCGGCGCTGGTGCCCAGCGACACCAGTAGATCCATGGTCCCGGTCAGGGATTTCAATGCCTTCCAGGCGCCGATATAGAAATTCCAGCCGATCCCGAACTGAACGACCGCCGCGATCCCCAACTGCCACAAACCCGGCAACGCGAAATCCACGCCCACGATATGCCCGAACATCGGCAGGACCAGCGGCAGCGACAACAATGCCGCCGCGAGAACGACCAGCATTTCCCGCCGGTCTGCGGCGGCCGCGCGTTCGTCGTCGGGTGGCCCTTCGTCGGCCACCGAGGCGCCGTAGCCGGCATTCTCAATGACTTTTACGAGGTTGGCGGTGGACACGCCGGTGGACGAAACTCTCGCCGACTCAGTGGCCAGATTGACGCTGGCCTCCAGCACGCCGGGCACCTTCTTGAGCGCCCGCTCCACATGGCCGACACAGGCCGAGCATGTCATTCCCGTTACCGACAGGGTCACTTCGTCGGCGACGACGTCATAACCGGCATCCTCGACCGCATGTGCCAAATCGGCGACACCGACACCCTCGCCGAAATCCACGTCCGCCTGCTCGGTGCCCAGATTGACCGTCGCACTGGTGACGCCCGGTACTTTCATCAGGGCTTTTTCAACATGCCCGACACAGGCGCTGCAGGTCATGCCGCCGACTTTAAGACGGGCATGGCCGGTCGCCATGTCTTCCGTTTTGTGCGCCAGATCGGTCGCCGTCATGGTCTGTTCCTTCGACTGTCGGGGAAAACTGTCAGGCTGCCTGTGCCGGATAGCCGGATTCGGTAACGATCTCGGCCAGTTTTGCGATATCGGTCTCGGCGCCATAGCTGATTTCCGCCGTGCCGGAATCCAGATCAACCTTGGCCGAGATCACCCCCGGCGCCGCATCGAGCGCCTTCTGGACACGACCCACGCAATGCCCGCAAGTCATACCTTCCACCTTCAATGTCACCTTGTTTTCAGCGCCGTCCGTCATGATTTAATCCTCCTGATGCATTTCGATTTCGATTAATCTGCCTATGATATAAAGGTTCCAGAGACTGGAAGGTCAACGACAAACTTTCCAAAAACTGGAATGTTTGAATTTGCTTCTTCCGCCTTCCTTTCGCTGCCGGCCCCGGACTGCTATAAGGCAGGCGCAACACCGGGGACCGACATGCTTCTGCTTATCGATAATTACGACAGCTTCACCTACAATCTCGTCCACTTCCTGGGCGAGCTTGGCGCCGAGGTCACGGTGCGCCGCAACGACGCCCTGACCGCCGACGAAGCCTTGAAGATGAACATCAAGGGCATCGTGCTGTCCCCCGGTCCTTGCGACCCCGACCAGGCCGGCATCTGCCTGGAACTGGTGGAAAAGGCGGCGGGCAAGCTGCCGTTGCTCGGGGTATGCCTGGGCCATCAGTCGATCGGCCAGGTTTTCGGCGGCAAAGTGGTGCGCGCGCCCCTGCCGATGCATGGCAAGGTAAGCCAGATCAGCCACAAGGGCGCCGGCCTGTTCGAGGGCCTGCCCAACCCGGTTACGGCGACGCGCTATCACTCACTGGTGGTCGAACGCGAGAGCCTGCCCGACTGCCTGGAGATCACCGCCGAATGCGACCAGGGCCTGATCATGGGGCTGCAACACAGGGAACTGCCGATCCACGGCGTCCAGTTCCATCCCGAAAGCATCGCCACCGAACATGGCCACGCCCTGCTGGCCAATTTTCTCAAAATTGCGGGTTACGAGGCTGTTCCCGCTTAATTAACGGCCTTATCCATGGAGTCCCTCACGCGGGCCGCGGCTTCGATATGGTCGACGGTCAGGCCGCAACAACCCCCGATGACCTGCACGCCGGCGGCGACCCATTCCCTGTAGAACTCCTCCAGCCGGGCCGGCGCCATGACATCGACAAACTTCCAGCTCGGCATTTCGAAATATCCACCGTCCGGATAGGCCATCAGCGGCCCGGTGAAATGCCGCCGCACGGTTTTCAGCGCTTCGGCGACGATTTCCGAACTGGTATGCATACAGCCCGCGACGTCGACGCCGCTGGCCGGAATCAGGCTTGCTATGTCGTCCACCGGCCGCTCTTCCAGATAATCGAATGCAATGGCTTCGCCGTCCGCCGCGCGGCGCGCGCTGAGGCCGAACCAGACCGGCAGGCCGCTGGCCAGCGCCGCCTCGACGGCCAGCCGCGTGCGCCCGGGTTGGTACATCATCTCGAGCATGATGAGATCGACACCGGAAGCCTTCTGGATTCCGACAAGCTCGCTAAACGCATCCAGGACCTCGCCATCGGATGGAATCCGGTCGGGATCGACCTTATCCGACCCGCCGGCCACGGGAACCATGTGCGATAGCGACCCGGCCACCAGTACATTGCGCCCCGCCGGCGCGGCATCGCGGGCGGCCAGCGCGGCCTCGACCGCGCGGCTGTTGATCTCCCCGACCCTGTCGCCATATCCCGCCGGAGACAGCATCAGGCGCGACGAGGCATAGGTATTGGCGGTGATTACGTCGGCGCCGGCGCGGATATAGTCGCCGTGAATTTCGGTCAGCAGTTTTTCGTTTTCCAGCGTCGCCGGCCCGCACCAGGCGGCCGGGTCCATGTTGGCGCCCCGTTTCTGCAATTCGGTGCCGGTACCGCCGTCGAGAACGACGATTCCGCCAGCGTCCAGATGCTGTTTCAGTTCCGCATAGGCCATGTGCCGGGCTCCTTCATACAGGTTATCCGCGAAGGTCGAATTCGGCCAGAATCGCGGTTTGCAGGGATGGGTAAGTCTTCTCTCGGGACAGAACCAGACGATCGACCGTCCAGCGCGGTTCCGGAAAAGCTTGGGCCGCCGCGGCCTCCGCCAGGGGCGAGAGCGGCATGGCCGTCTCGAACCGAAAGAGCGTCATATGGGCGAGGTTCGGGCGGCGCGTGGCCAGGCCGCCGGGCTGGCGCATCGCCGATATCCGTTCGCGCAAGGCTTCCAGGGCCGGCGAGGGTTCAAAACGAAGAATGATCGCCGCCGGCATGACGTCAAGGCGCGCGCCCCTTAATTCAAAGGCGGGCGATGCGTCCGCCATCCGTTTCAGGTCGCGCGTGAAATCGGCGGAAATGCCGGCCCATGTTCGCCGGATATCGACGCCCTGATCGCCGCGCGCCCAGACGATCGGAAACACCGTCAGGTGGAGCGTCTCGGGCGGGGTCCTGAACACACCGGCGGACATCTCCGCGGCGACCGCGTCCTGTATGGCGACAATCGCCGCGCGACTGGCGCCGCCGGGATTGGCCTGAAGGTTCACGGCGAATACCGGTTGGCCGAGCCGTCCGTCGGCTTCGGTGCGCCGCCCGCGCGGGTCGCCTGCGCTCGATATCGTCATCGGCGGGCGCCGACGGTCGTTGGCGATCGAAATCGCAAGGCGGTCCGGTTCCTCATCCGGAACAGGATTGCGCCGCCGCCGCCGCGCGTCAAGACCCGGGCGGCGGCAAAGATTTGTAGCACCTGCCCGCCAACCCCTGCTATATCAGGCGCAACAATGAGGCATTGGGGTATCGCATGACCGGGGATATTCAGGATTTCAGGCAGTTGCTGGCCAAGGTGGCCGATGGCAACGCGTTGAGCGAGCAGGAGGCCGAGC
>JADFVY010000387.1 GCA_015222795.1 Pseudomonadota bacterium
GAGGAAATCTCAAGCCAGATATCCTCGGTTCAGGAAGAGACTCGCGGTACCGTCACGGCGATCGACAACATCATGTCGATCATCAGCGAGATCAGCGACATCTCGACCACCATCGCCTCGGCCGTCGAGGAGCAGGGCGTTTCCACGCAGGAGATCGCGCGGAACGTCCAGCAGGCGGCCCAGGGTACCCAGGAGGTCAACTCCAATATCGGGGGCGTCACCCAGGCCGCCTCCAGCACGGGCGCCGCGTCGTCCCAGGTGCTGGAATCCGCCAGCCAGCTCTCGGCCCAGGCCGAAGGTCTGCGTGGCGAGGTCGAAAAATTCCTGGCCGACGTCCGCGCCGCCTGATCGTCTATACATCGTAGACGGCCTGTTGTTTGCTCCAGGCCGGGGCCGCCCTTCGGGGCGGCCCATTTTTTATGCGGATGGCGGCGGATAGACCGGCCATTCCGGCCGCAACCGTCCGCCCTGCCTCAGCGGCGCGACATGGACCGCCAGGCCCGTCGCATCGTCGGTTTCCACGAACACGCCGCAGACCGTGGCCTCGCCGTCGGCCGGGGACAGGCGTTCGCCGCGCATCTTGCGGACGAAGCGGTCGACCGAGCCTTCCTTCTTCATGCCGATGACCGAATCGTAGTCGCCGCACATGCCGGCGTCCGTCTGATAGGCCGTGCCAGCGGTCAAAATCTGTGCGTCGGCCGTCGGCGTATGGGTATGGCTGCCGACGACAAGGCTGGCGCGCCCATCCAGATAATGGCCCAGCGCCATCTTTTCGCTGCTGGCCTCGCCATGAACATCCACCAGCACCGCGTCGGCGCCGGCGCTTCTGGGGTTTTCCTTCGGGGCCAACCGATCGACGGCGGCGAATGGACAGTCCAGCGGGTCCATGAACAGCCGGCACATCACGCTGATCACCGCCACCTTTTTGCCACCGCGTGCCGGATACAGCCCGGCGCCGGTGCCCGGTGTGCCTTGCGGGAAGTTCGCCGGGCGCTGCAGACGTTTCTGCTCGCTGATATAGGGAATGATTTCGCGCTGGTCCCAGCTATGATTGCCGCCGGTAATCACGTCCACCCCGGCCGCGAACATGGCGTCGCAGATCTTAGGCGTCATGCCAAAGCCGGCGGCCGCGTTCTCGGCGTTCACCACAACGAAATCCAGGTCCAGTTCCTTGCGCAGGCCGGGCATCCGCTCGACCACCGCGTCGCGGCCGCTGCGCCCCACCACGTCGCCCAGAAACAGCATCTTCATGACCGCTCTCCCAAAATGTGGAAACATTCCCGTTCGGTCAGCATCCAGTCCAGGGGCTGATCGTGGGCGCCGTGAGGCACGGCGGAAACTTCCTGCCCTGCCCAGGCCGCGCCGATCGCCGTCACCGCCCCACGCGCCCGCAGCCCTTCCAGGCTGCGGTCGTAAAAGCCGCCGCCATAACCCAGCCGATACCCCGCGCGGTCGAACGCCAGCAGCGGCACCAGCAAAACCCGCGGCGCGATCTCGGGCGCGCTTTCCAACGGCTCGCGAATTCCCCAGGGTCCTTCCGACATTTCGTCGCCATCGCGCCAGGCGCGGAAGACCAGCGGCCGGGCCTTGCCGACCACGACCGGCAGTGCGATTTCATGGCCGCGCGCCGCCAGCGCCCGCAGCACGGGCAGCAGGTCGATCTCGCCGCCGATCGGCCAGAAACCAGAGACCGTCGCGCCAGCGGGGATCGCCCCGGCGCCGAGCAGATTATCAATCAGAAGCCGGGTGGCATCGTCCGGCGCGACCAATTCGCGCCGCCGCGCGGTCGCTTCCCGGCGCAGGGCGCTCTTTGTTTCGTCGATGTCGATGTCGTTGGCGATGATCATAAAATCCACTGAAATTGGACAAAAAATATACGCCTCCCATGGCGGGGGCGTAAGTAGGGTGCTGCCGCATCGACCGTGGTCACAGAGTCCTCTCGGGCCTGCTTGTGCAGGTGGGCGCCATATACCGGGACCACGGCCCCGGCAGGGACAGCTCCCTAGAGATGATAATCGGCCCCAGGGATCTAGACGACTCACGCGTCGGGCAGCAGCAACCCTGTCACATTATCTAGGTTGCCTCGAGCCTCTCGGCAAGCGTTTCCATGCGCGCGGCCAGGCTTTCTATCGCGGACGCCGCGGCATCGTCGGTCCGGGGCGCCGGAGATGAACCGCCACGCACCTCTTCCATCTCATCCAGCAGCAGCAGGCTGAGCATCACCAACAGGCGCGCATCGCCGACCTGTCCGACCGCCCCGACCAGCGTGGTCATGCGTTCGTCCAGATCCCCGGCCAGAACTTTCAGCCGGCCCTCGTCGCCGTCGGCGCAGCCAATGGTGTAATGATGTCCATTCAGATTGACGGTGACCTGTCCCATTACTCCGCCGCCTCCCCAAGCATGCCGTTCAGCCGCACGATCGCCAGATCCAGCCGGTGCGCGGCGCTATCGGACTTGTCCTTCAGCGCGGCGTAATCCTCGCGCGCCTGGCGTAGTTCGGCCGCCAGTTCCAGGTCCGTGCCCGCGGATTTCGAATTCGCGGCCGCCCTCTCAACCCTTGCCACGGCGGCGTCCAGCCTGGCCACCGCATTTTCCATCCGACTCATATCAATCCCCTTCCGGCCGTTTGAACTGCTTCGACAGCATCAGGCCCTGCCCCTGATAGGACGATCCGATGCCCGCGCCATAGAGCTTGTCCGGCACTTCCGTCAGCTTGTCGTAAGCCAGCCGCCCGACAATCTGCCCGTCCTCCAGCAGGAACGGCACCTCGTGGGAGCGCACTTCCAGCACGGCGCGGGTATTACCCGCGGCCGCGCCGCTCCACCCGAAACCCGGATCGAAGAATCCGGCGTAATGAACCCGGAACTCGCCGACCAGTGTATCGTAGGCGACCATCTCCACCGCGCAATCCGGCGGCACTTTCACCGCCTCCTTCGAGGCAAGAATATAGAAGTCGTCGGGGTTCAGAAAAATCCCCTCGCCCTTGCGCACGGTGATGGGGTCCCAGAAGTCCAGCGGGTCGTATTGGCCAATCTTTTCCACATCGATCATCGGCGCATGATGACGAGCGCGCCAGCCCACCAACCCGCCGTTGCTTTCGCCGCTCAGATCGACGCTTAGCCCCAACCCGTTGGAGACATCCTCCTCGCCCGGCGCGCGATCGATCAGCCCGACCTCTTCGTGCAAGCGGCGGATCGCGGCGTCACTGTAGGCCGAAGCACCACGGCGCAGACGCAACTGATTCAGCCGCGTGCCCTCATGAACAACGACGCTGAAACTGCGCGGCGAAATTTCCAGATAGAGCGGCCCCTCGTAGCCGCCGCGCACACGCTCGAACTCGGTGGCGTTGTCGGTGATCAGCCGGGTGAAGATATCCAGCCGCCCGGTGGAGCTCTTCGGATTCGCGATTCCGGTGATATCCTGGTCCAGTTTCAGCGATTCCATCAGCGGCACGATATAGACGCAGCCCTTTTCCAGGGCCGCGCCACCGCGCAAATCGATCTCGTGCATGCGGAAGCGCTCAATCTTCTCCATCACCGTGGAATTCGGCCCCGGCAGGAAGCTGCCCCGCACCCGATAGGCCGTCCGCCCCAGGCGCAGATCCATGCTGGCGGGCTGGACCTGGTCTTCGGGGATATCCGACTCGGCCCGAATCTGCCCGGCCTCGATCATCGCCAGCATCGCCTGATAGGGCAGCACGCCCGCGCGGTGGTCCCGCGGCCCTTCGGCCGTCGTATCTACCCTCTCGGTCATGTTCGCGGCTTCGCTCATATCCGTTAGATTCACTCCACTAGCGCCAAGGTCAATGCATGCTGTCCACGGCACAGCTTACAGGAATTAATAATAGCAGAGTCGCAAGAGTTTCGTAAGCCCATGGCGGCACCGGGCATAACGAGAACTTATCCACAGACTTGTCAACAGGTAGAGGCCAGCGCGGAATCCGGCATGGGTCATTTTTCCGCCTACCCGTTAGTGTTGGCCATTGACGCCACCGCCGCACGGCGGCATTTTGCCGCCTTGTCGCTATACTGGCCGCAAGTCATTCTCACCTGTCCGCCGCGCGTGAAACTAATAATAACCGCGCGTTTCACCGGACTGGACCGAAACGGACGGCAAGGGTAGGTATATGTTGAACGGGGAAGAAATCGGGGACCTGATCAGATGAGCACCGTCGAAATGCAGAAACAATCTATAGGCCTTGCCGACATGGCCAACGCCATCCGCGCGCTGTCGATGGACGCCGTGCAGAAGGCCAATTCCGGGCATCCGGGCATGCCAATGGGCACGGCCGACGTGGCCACCGTGCTGTTCGCGCGCCACCTGAAGTTCGACGCCTCCGAGCCAAACTGGCCGGACCGCGACCGCTTCGTGTTGTCGGCGGGACACGGTTCGATGCTGCTTTATTCGCTTTTGCATCTAACCGGCTATCCCGGCATGGATATTGAGCAGATCAAGAATTTCCGCCAGCTCGGCTCGATGACCGCCGGCCATCCGGAATACGGCCACGCGCCCGGCATCGAGGTCACCACCGGCCCGCTGGGCCAGGGTGTCGCCACCGCCGTCGGCATGGCATTGGCCGAGCGCATGATGGCGGCGCGCCACGGCGACGGTATCGTCGATCATTACACCTACGCGCTGGCCGGCGATGGCTGCCTGATGGAGGGCATCAGCCACGAGGCGATCTCGCTGGCGGGCCATCTGAAGCTTGGCAAGCTGATCGTGCTGTTCGACGACAACGGCATCACCATCGACGGCAAGACCGATATTTCGGTCGGCGACGACCAGTTGGCGCGCTTCCGGGCCTCGGGCTGGGATGTGGCGAGCGTGGACGGGCATGACGCGGACGCCATCGACGCCGCGATCGCCGCGGCCAAGCAAACCGACGCCCCCTCGCTGATCGCGGCCAAGACGGTGATCGGCTTCGGCGCGCCGACCAAGGGCGGAACATCCGCGACCCACGGCGCACCGCTGGGCGACGAGGAAATCGCCGGCGCGCGCGAAAAGCTGGGCTGGCCATACCCGCCCTTCGAAGTGCCGGACAACATCATGGATGCCTGGCGCGCGGCCGGCGCGCGCGGCGCGGCGGAACGCACCGCCTGGGAAGGCCGCCTCGCGGGGCTGGACAACGACCTGCGCAACGTCTTCGAGCGCGCCGTCAATGGCGACCTGCCGCTGGGCTGGGAAACCGGGCTGGACGAATTCAAGAAGCGGATGAGCGAGGAAGCGCCCAAGCTGGCCACCCGCATCGCATCGCAGAAGGTGCTGGAAGTGCTGACCGCCGCCGTGCCCGAAATGGTCGGCGGTTCGGCCGATCTTACCGGCTCCAACGGCACCAAGGTTGCCGGCATGCAGGCCGTCGAGGCCGGCGATTTTTCCGGCTCCTACGTCAATTACGGCGTGCGCGAGCATGGCATGGCGGCGGCGATGAACGGCATCGCGCTGCATGGCGGGCTGGTCCCCTATGGCGGCACCTTCCTGGTATTCGCCGATTATTGCCGCCCGGCGATCCGCCTGTCGGCCCTGATGGGCAAGCGGGTGGTCTATGTCATGACCCATGATTCCATCGGCCTGGGCGAAGACGGCCCGACCCATCAACCGGTCGAGCAAATTGCATCGCTTCGGGCCATGCCGAACCTGAACGTATTCCGCCCGGCCGATATCGTCGAGACGGCGGAATGCTGGGCGCTGGCGCTGCATAACGACAAGACCCCGTCGGTCATGGCGCTGACCCGCCAGGGCCTGCCGACGCTGCGCACCGAACATTCGCTCGAGAACCGCTCGGCCAAGGGCGCCTATGTTCTGGCCGAGGCATCGGATGGCGCCGGGGCGCGCAAGGTAACGCTGCTGGCCACCGGTTCGGAGGTCGAGATCGCGATGGCGGCACGCGAAACGCTGGAGGCAGCGGGAACGCCGACAGCGGTCGTCTCGGTCCCCTGTTTCGAGCTGTTCGCGGCCCAGGACGAGGCCTACCGCAAATCGGTGCTGGGCTCGAAAACCGTGCGCATCGGCGTCGAGGCGGCGGTCCGCCAGGGCTGGGACGCACTGATCCGTAATCACGGCGGCTTCATCGGCATGGACAGCTTCGGAGCCTCCGCCCCGATCGGGCAGCTTTACCAACATTTCGGCATCACCGCCGACGCGGTGGTGGCCGAGGCGAAAAAGAGACTGTAAACAACAGACACGCGAAACGCATTTCTGATCTGAGAGGACAAGTCGAATGGCATTACGTGTAGCAATCAACGGATTCGGCCGCATCGGGCGGCTGGTGCTTCGCGCGGCGATCGAATCGGGCCGCAAGGACATCGAATTCGTCGGCATCAACGATCTGGGCTCGGTCGAGGCCAATGCTCATCTGGTGAGTTACGATTCGGTCCATGGGCGGCTGGCCACCGAAGTGAAAACCGGCGCCGACTGGATGGATTTCGGCCAGGGCAAGGTCAAGGTAACGGCCGAGCGCGACCCCACCAAGCTGCCCTGGAAGGAGCTGGACGTCGATATCGCCTTCGAATGCACCGGCATCTTCTCGGCCCGCGACAAGGCGGCGATGCATCTGGATGCCGGCGCCAAGCGGGTGCTGGTCTCGGCCCCGTCAAGCGGCGCCGACTTGACGGTGGTTTACGGCGTCAACCACGACCAGTTGACCAAGGACCATACCGTCGTCTCCAACGCATCCTGCACCACCAACTGCCTGGTTCCCGTGGCCTATGTGCTGCACAATCTGGTGGGTATCGAGCGCGGCTACATGACCACGATCCATGCCTACACCGGCGATCAGGCCACCGTGGACACGCTGCATTCGGATCCGCGGCGCGCCCGCGCGGCGGCCGTGTCGATGATCCCGACCTCGACCGGCGCCGCCAAGGCCGTCGGCCTGGTGATGCCGGAACTGGCGGGTAAGCTGGACGGCAGCTCGATCCGCGTGCCGACCCCCAACGTCTCGCTGATCGATCTTACCTTCGACGCGGGCCGCGA
>JADFVY010000388.1 GCA_015222795.1 Pseudomonadota bacterium
CTTCATGCCGACGGGATAGATCCCCGCCATGCACATGCCGGTGGCGAAGCGAAGAACAATGACGGTGAAGGAAGTGGGCTCGACCAGCAGAATTGCGGCGTTCGCCCCGGCGGCCACCAGCGATGCGGCCATGAAAAAGCGCCGCGGGTCGATCCGGTCGGCCAGACTGAAAAAGGCGCTGAGCAGCGTGCCCACGACGAAGCCGGCCTGCACCGCGCTGGTGAACAGCGACGCCGTGGTTCCGTCCAGTCCAATTTCCGCCCGCAAGGCAGGCACCACGGCCGAGGCCGAAAACCACAGCGCCATGGCCGCGATCTGGCAAAATGCAATCAGCACCAGCGAGGCGCCGCGTCCGGTCTGCATCGGTTATTTCCCTCTCACCCGTCAGGATATGACGTCCAGCCAACCAAGCCTTATCACATAACCGCGAGTCGGTTGCGGCGAATTGGCTTGCCGGGGTTGCGTGGCGGCGGTTGACGTATTAACTCCGAGGGACGAACGGCATTACGGGGAAGGCAGGCGGCCATGGCTGAACAACATCGCACCAAGGTTCTCATTATCGGATCCGGCCCGGCGGGTTATACGGCGGCGGTCTATGCCGCGCGCGCCAATCTGGAACCGCTTTTGGTCGCGGGGCTGCAGCCTGGTGGGCAATTGACCATCACCACCGATGTCGAGAACTATCCCGGCTTCGCCGAGGCGGTACAAGGTCCCTGGCTGATGGAGCAGATGCAGGCCCAGGCCGAAAATGTCGGCACGAAGGTTCTGTACGATATCATCACCGATATCGACCTCTCGAAGCGCCCCTTCACGGCCACCGGCGATTCCGGCGACAGCTACGTTGCCGATACGGTCGTCATCGCGACGGGCGCGCAGGCGCAGTGGCTGGGGCTGGAATCGGAACAGAAATTCCAGGGCGGCGGCGTGTCGGCCTGCGCCACCTGCGATGGGTTTTTCTATCGCGAGAAGGATATCGCCGTGGTCGGGGGCGGCAACACGGCCGTTGAGGAGGCCCTGTTCCTGACCAATTTCGGCAAGAAAGTCTATCTGATCCATCGTCGCGACGAGCTGCGCTCGGAAAAAATCTTGCAGGACCGCCTGTTCAAGAACCCCAAGATCGAGCCGGTCTGGGATACGGTGGTCGAGGAAATCCTCGGCGAAGAAATGCCGCCGGTCGTGACCGGCCTGAAACTGAAGAACGTGAAGACCGGCGAGGTCAGCGAGCTGCCCGTCGAAGGCGTCTTCATCGCCATAGGCCATACGCCCGCCAGCGAGGTATTCAAGGGCCAGGTTGATATGGACGCGGGCGGCTACATCAACACCAAACCCGATTCGACCGCGACCAACATCCCCGGCGTATTCGCCGCCGGCGACGTGAAGGACAAAATCTATCGCCAGGCGGTCACGGCCGCCGGCATGGGCTGCATGGCCGCGCTGGAAGCCGAACGCTTCATTGCCGAACAGGAAGACGAGCAGGGCGAGGCGGCGGCGGAATAGCCAAAAATTCTCGCTCTTTTTTTGAATTTCGTGAGAAATCCCACTGACCGCGCCACGCAGTGCGGCTAGTCTCGGCCTCATACTGACCCAATGGTCGCCGCAACCGGCCATGGGTCCAAATCAGGATAACTAACGGTTGTTGGAGCGAACCTTCCGGTGGGAGGACCTCCATCATGCGTGACGGGAGCACGGGATTGGCCTTTACGAAAAAGATTCGCGAACGGGAAATTCGGGAGATTTTCCGGTACTGGCTGGAATGCCGGCCGCGGGGCAGCGTGCCCGACCGGGGCAGCATCGACCCCAAAACCATCCCGCACGAATATCTGCCCAACCTTTTCCTGTATGAGCATGAGCCGGAAGGCCGGTTTCGATGCAAGCTGATCGGCACCGATATCGCACGCATCCTCGGCAAGGATGAAACTGGCCGGTATCTTGACGAAATGCTCGATCCGGCGGTCGTAAAGGAGCGGCTGGACTTGTTCGAACAGACCGTGACATCCGGGCGGCCGGTCTATTATCGGTATCACGCGATAGCGGGGCGCGGCGAACGGCGCCTGTTTTCACGTATATTGTTGCCGGTCTCGTCCGGCAGGGGCAAAGCTGACCAGGTCTTTGGCATGGTGCGGTACGGGCCCATGGAAAATCCGGCCATGGACAGGAACTCCCGCGCGGCGGGAAGCCGCCTGTTGCAGGTCGTTACCGCGACCGACGACGATCTGGCCGCCCCGACGGACAGCGCCGTCAAATAATACCAAGGCTCGTCAGAACAACTCCCGTACAGCATTGCGGTAATTGTCCTCGATGACATCGGCGCGTACATGCCGGCCGTCCTCGACGACCCATCGGCCGCCCGCCAGAACCCGTTTCACCAGTGGCGTGTTCCCGGCGAAAACCAGGCTGTCGAGGATATCGTCGCCGGCCCGGCCTTCCAGCACAAGGTTTTCGTGATCCAGGACCAGCAGGTCCGCACGATGGTCTTTCTCGATCGCCCCCACCTTCAGGCCCAGCGCCCGCGCGCCGCCGGCCAGCGCCGCGCGCCACAGCGATCCGCCGACGGAAGGATTGCCCGGGGCGGCGGCGATATTACGGCGCCGCAGCACCATTCGCTGACCGTATTCCAGCCAGCGCAGTTCCTCCACCGGGCTGACCGAAACATGGCTGTCCGAACCGATGCCGAAATTTCCACCCTGGGTCATGTAATCGCGGAACGGGAACAGCCCGTCCCCCAGATTGGCCTCGGTGGTCGGGCAAAGCCCGGCGATGGCACCGCTGGCGGCGATCCGGTCTATCTCCCCGCGGGTTATGTTGGTCGCGTGGACGAGGCACCAGTTCTCGTCGACCGGAAAATGCTCGTACAACCATTCCACGGGCGTCTTCCCGCTCCAGCCATAACATTCCGTTACCTCGCGGACCTGTTCGGAGATGTGGATATGGATCGGCGCGGTTGCGTCCCGCGTCCTTTGTCCCACCACGGCCTCCCTGATTTCGCGCTCTCCGGCCGCGCGCAGCGAATGGATGGCCAGCCCGGTGCGGTTGAAGGAGCGGTCGACAAAGCTCCTCTCCACTGCGGCGGCGACCTCTTCCAGGAAGGCCGGGTCGCCGCGGAACCGCTCCTGCGCCGGGCTCAGCGACTCGCCGTTGAACCCGCCTTGGCTGTAAAGCACCGGCAGCAGGGTTATGGCGATGCCCGCCGCTTCCGCGGCCCGCGCGACACGCAGGGCGGTTTCCGCCGGGTTGCCGTAGCGCCCGCCATCGGGGCGGTTGTGCAGATAGTGGAACTCCGCGACCGAGGTATAGCCCTGGCAAAGCATCTCGGCGTAAAGTTGGCCGGCGATCGCCTCTATATCGCCCGGGCCGACCCTGGAGACCAACCCGTACATGGTCTGGCGCCAAGTCCAGAAGCTGTCATCCTTGCCGCCGGCCCGTTCCGCCAACCCTGCCATTGCGCGCTGGAAAGCATGGGAATGGAGGTTAGGCATGCCGGGGACGACGATCCCCGCATGATCGTCGCCGCCGGTCTTCGCGTCCCGCTCGATCTTGATAATACGGCCATCCACCGGACCGTAATGGATCAGCACATCGCGGGCCCAGCGATCGGGCAGCAATGCCTGTTCCGCAAACAATGTTTTGATCGGCGCCACCGGCATGCGTAACGACCTCCCTTGCTGCCCACGCATAACTATTGCAGGGGCGGCTCCCCCTCGTTCATAACGATAATGCGGTTTCTCGAAAAGGGCACGCGTTATGTTGGACGTCATATGGGTTGGCGGAAACATCGCCAGCATGGAGACTGGAGCCGGCCCCTGGGGCGCCATCCGCGACGCCGCGCTGGGCGTGAAGGACGGCCGCATCGCCTGGATCGGCTTGCGCGCCGACCTGCCAGGCCCGCCCGAGGGAATGGCCCGCAAGGTTTGCGATTTTCCGGGCCAATGGATCACGCCCGGCCTGATCGACTGCCACACCCACCTGGTCTATGGCGGCGACCGGGCGCGCGAGTTCGAGATGCGCCTTGAAGGCGCCAGTTATGAGGAAATCGCCCGGGCCGGCGGCGGGATCGTCTCGACGGTCAAGGCCACGCGCGCGGCGGACGAGGCGACGCTTCTGGACTCGGCAGCAAAACGGCTGGCCACGCTGACGCGTGAAGGGATCATGGCGATCGAAATAAAGTCGGGCTACGGGCTGGACCTGGAGACCGAGTTGAAGCAGTTGCGCGTCGCGCGGCGGCTGGGCGAACAGGCCGGTGTCACCGTCCGCACCACCTTCCTGGGCGCCCATGCGCTGCCCGCCGAGTTCGAGGGCCGGGC
>JADFVY010000389.1 GCA_015222795.1 Pseudomonadota bacterium
CGCTGGGACAGCCGACATTCAGGTTGATTTCGTCATAGCCGTAGTCACGGCCCATGCGCGCCGCGGCGGCCATGTCGGCGGGGTCGGAACCGCCAAGCTGCAGCGCCAGCGGATGCTCCACCGGGTCGTGCCCAAGATGCCGCCCGGCATCGCCGCGCAGGATCGCGCCGGTATGTACCATCTCGGTATAAAGCAGCGTGCGTTTCGTGATGGCGCGCAAAAACACCCGGCAGTGACGGTCGGTCCATTCCATCATGGGGGCCACGGAAAGGCGGCGGTCGGGTTCGTTAGGCGAATTCATGGCCCTAATGTAGGGAACGCAGGCGCCGGGGAAAACACCCTTGGCCTGCCACGCCCTCTCTTCGTTATACTGGTCCCTGCAAAGGGGAGTATGAAATGCCTGAAATCAGAGCCTGGCAGCGAATGTTGAGCGGGCGGCGGCTTGATCTGCTGGACCCGACGCCGGTCGATGTGGAGATCGAGGACATCGCACATGGCCTGTCGCGCGTCGCGCGCTGGAACGGCCAGACATCTGGCCACTGGGCCTACAGCGTCGCACAGCATTGCCTGCTGGTCGAGGCCATCGCGGGCCAGCAGGGCCTGCCGGAGCGCTGGTGGCTGGCCGCCTTGCTGCACGACGCAGCGGAATATGTGGTCGGCGATCTGGTCACGCCCTTCAAGGCTGCGGTAGGCCTGGACTACCGGGAACTGGAAGATCGCATCGCCGCAACGATTCGCATTCGATTCGGATTGCCCGCCATCCTGCCGCAATCGGCGGCCACGGTGCTAAAGCGCGCCGACCGCGCCGCCGCCTGGCTGGAAGCCGTCCATCTGGCCGGTTTCAGCAAGAATGAGACAAAACGCTATTTCGGAAAGCCGCCCAATGTGCCGCCAAAACTGGCAAAGCAGTATCTGACCCCCTGGCCGCCGGCCGACGCCAAGAGCCAGTTTCTGGCGCGATTTTCCGAATTAGGCGGGTAAATCCCGGTTCTTAGCGGGTGAACCAGATTTCCACGCGGCGGTTTCCCGCTTCGCCCGCCGGGTCGCTCTCAAAATAGACCGGGTCCACGTTGCCCCGCGCGATGAGTTGGATCCGGTCAATCGGGACGCCGTCTTCGACCAGCACGACCCCGACGGCCCGCAATCGGGCCTCGGCGACACCACGCGCGGCCTCCTTCGCGCTGCCGCCGGAAGCCAGTTCGATGCTGAGGCTGGAGTAGCCGAACAGCATTACATTGGCGCGCGCCCGCTGGGCATAGGCCGCCACCTGTGAGAGGACTTCCCGCGTGCCCTCGTCCAGGTCGGCGCCGGCGCGCGGGAACTGGATGATCGCTACCTTGAGCGCATCGTCAGGCGGGCGGATAGGCCGCTCCGTCGGTTCCGGCAATGCGCGTTCCAGATCGCCATATTGCTGGTAGAGTTTGCGGCGGCGCCTGTCGGTCTCTTCCGGATCGGGACGATCCGGGAATTCGCTGAGTTTCGGCCAGGGCTTGTCGCCGCCCGGAACATCATAGTCCGTGCAGCCGGCCAGAAGCAGGCCCAGCGCGAGCGTAGCGAACAGGGATATCAAACGGGTTATGGTCGAGTTTGGCGGCAAAAATCACAATCCACAGGGTCTCCGGACTTTATTGCACGGCAGTACTGGAAAAGTACATTAAATCCGTGCTATGTCCCCGCCGGTGATTTCAGGGAGGACATGGTTATCACACGTGCGGGACATCCGGCCCGCGCGCTTATGTGTTTGACTGAATCATACCGAGGTACAGATCGAATGGCCGATACGAAAGAAACCAGTGAGAATGCCGACGGCAATGGCGATTTCACCAGCGCCATGGCCGATATCGCCGAGCGCAGCCAGGCGCTGGTGCAGGATTTCCTGGCCCGCCAGGCCGAGGGCGGCGGGCTGGGCCATGCCGACCCGCTGAATATCGGCGAGGCCTTCTTCACGATGACGCAGCATCTGATGAAGGACCCGCACAAGATCGTGCAGGCCCAGTTCGAACTGTGGCAGGACTACATGACCCTGTGGCAGAACGCCACCCGGCGCCTGATGGGCGAGGAAGTCGAGGCGTCGATCGCGCCGGCACATGACGACAGGCGTTTCAAGGATGCGGCCTGGGAAGAAAACAACGTCTTCGACTTTATCAAGCAATCCTACCTGCTGACCGCGCGCTGGATGCAGAACACGGTCAGCGAGGTCGAGGGGCTGGACGACCAGACCTCGAAGAAGGTGGATTTCTATACCCGCCAGTTCGTCGATGCGATGGCGCCTTCCAATTTCGTCATGACCAACCCCGAGGTGCTGCGCGAAACACTGGACAGCAAGGGCGAGAACCTGATTCGCGGGCTGCAGAACCTGCTGGACGACATGGAGCGCGGCGAGGGGCAGCTTAAAATCAGGATGACTGACCATGACGCCTTCGATGTCGGCGGAAACCTGGCCACCACGCCGGGCAAGGTCGTGTTCCAGAACGACCTGCTGCAACTGCTGCAGTTCGAGCCGACGACCGAAAAGGTCTTCAAGCGGCCTTTGCTGGTCGTGCCGCCCTGGATCAACAAATATTACATCCTGGACCTGCGCGAGAAGAATTCCTTCATCCGCTGGGCGACCGAACAGGGCCATACCGTTTTC
>JADFVY010000390.1 GCA_015222795.1 Pseudomonadota bacterium
GTGGGAAATGGACGCCACCCTGCCCCTTCAATCTCTACGTCAACCGTCTCGGCCTCAACACTGCGCCCTGCTGCCGTGAGCACCTGAAGGAACTCAGCCATCATGTTGCCACCTGCCTGAGCGAAATGGGGGTCGTGCACTGGCTGGAGGGGGGCACCCTTCTTGGGGCCGTAAGGGAGAGGGGTGCTCTTCTCGATTGGGAGGACGACGTCGACATGTCGGTTCTGCTCGACGGTGATATGACTTGGGAGCGGTTGGCGGCCGGGCTCGCCGAACGCGGCGCGCGGGATGGTTACTTTGTCGACCTTTTCGAAAGGACAGGCTTCATCTCGATTTCATTCGATCCGCCAAAACGATGGCCCTTCCGGTGGGAACGCAATCGCCTGCGTGGCGAAATCAGGGCCGATATTGCGATTTACCGACAGGCGATCAGCCACGGTGAAGCAGTGCTCGAACGGCGGAGCTACAAGGGCGCCATGCCGGCCACCGAGAGCGGTGGATATGGCGTGCCGCGGGAAATCGTCTTGCCGACCTCGACAATCCCCTTCCTCGACGGCGATTTTGCCTGCCCGAACCAATCCGAGGCGTATTTGCGCATGCTATACGGCGACTTCAAGAAGGTCGAGTACACCTATGTCGATGCGGGGCCAGCGAAAGCTCGCTCCCGAATTGACGCCGTCGGCGATCCGTTGGTCCGGTAGTCGACCCCAATATTGCCGGAGGTGGTGACGGGGTCAGGGCGGGTTTTTTTGTATTGTTCCCTCAGGCGCCGGGCGCGGGCATCCGCCCGCTTGGTTTTTGTATTGTGCCCTCAGGCGCCGGGCGCGGGCATCCGCCCGCTTGGCTCCTCGCATAAGCTCGGTCGCGCAGTCGCTTTGGCGCCGGCCGGGTGGGGCGCGCGCGCCACCCATTGCCACCGCCCCTCGCGATAAGGCATAGTTCCTCCAGACAGGGAAAAGGGGCCCCTATCCAAAGGGGGCCCCGATTGTGACAATTCATCCAGGACCCCCCGGGAGGCACCGTGGCGACAGAGATTCAGGCCGGCGAGCCCTATTTACGGACCGCCAATATCATCAAGAAGTTCGGCGACTTTACGGCGCTGAACGATGTTTCCATCGAGATCGCCGAGGGCGAGTTCGTTTGTTTCCTGGGCCCGTCGGGCTGTGGCAAGACGACGTTGCTGCGCGCCATCGCCGGGCTGGAATTGCAGACCCATGGGCGGGTCGAACAGGCCGGGCGCGATATTTCGAATCTGCCGCCGTCGGAGCGCGATTTCGGTATCGTGTTTCAGTCCTATGCGCTGTTCCCCAACCTTTCGGTCATCCGCAACGTCGCCTACGGGCTGGAAAACCGCAAGCTGCCCAAGGCCGAGATCGAGACCCGGGTGCGAGAGCTGCTGGAACTGGTCGGGCTGACCGGCCAGGACGACAAATATCCGGCCCAGCTTTCCGGCGGCCAGCAACAACGCGTGGCGCTGGCCCGGGCGCTGGCGACCTCGCCGGGGCTGTTGCTGCTGGACGAGCCGCTGTCGGCGCTCGACGCGCGGGTGCGCGTCCATCTGCGCCACGAGATCAGGGACCTGCAAAACCGCCTGGGCGTCACCACCATCATGGTGACCCACGACCAGGAAGAGGCGCTGACCATGGCCGACCGAATCGTGGTGATGAACGAGGGCGTGATCGAACAGGTCGGCACGCCGATGGAGATTTACCGCCATCCGGCCACCGCCTTCGTCGCCGACTTCATCGGCAAGATGAACTTCGCGGATGGCGCGGTCACGGGGAAGGGCCGGGTACAATTAGGTAAAGTGGAACTGGCCTGCGACACCGACGATTTTGCCGCCGGCCAGGCGGTGCAGATCGCGGTGCGGCCAGAGGATATCGTGGCGCGCGATGTGGCGGCGGGGGATGTGAATGCCTTTAACGCCGCCGTTGCCGACCTGGAATTTCTCGGCTCGTCCCTGCGCGTAGGCATCGCCGGGCCGGCGCTGGGCGGGCAGACCCTGACCGCCGACCTGTCGGTCAATCTGATGCGCGAGCTGGATCTGGAGCCGGGCCATGACATCACAGTGCGTATCCCGCCCGAGCGGATCGCGCTCTATGCGGCGGGGAAAGCCTGAGCCATGACGGAAACGGCGAAGGCGCTGGCGGGCGCGGGCCCCGGAAAACCCGTAAATCCCGAGAAGCCGGTGCGCCTCGGCAGGCCGGTGAAGGCGCGGATGAGCCGCGACGATATCATCATGCGCGGGGCCATGCTGATACTGGGGTTGTTCCTGCTGGTGGCGATCGTGCTGCCGCTCTATTTCATGCTCTCGAAGTCGTTCGAGACATTCACCTATCGCTTCGAGACCATCGAGATTCAGGTCGACAAGGGTGACGGCGCGGGCTGGGGTCCGGTTTTGAATGCGCTGACCCTGGGCACGGAGCTTGGCGTGATCACGCCCGAGCGGTTGGTGACGTCGAGCGGCGGGCGGTTTCAGGCGACCGAGTTCTTTCCCGATTTCAGCTTTCGCGCGCCCACGCTCTATCGCATGCGCAATGTGGGGCAGGGGGGCGGCGGCTTCATGCTTGAGGGCGGGCCGGTTTATCACGCCGAGTGGGTGGAGATTGACAGCAACAATTTCCGCCGGGTGCAGATCCGGCCCTCGGAATCCGGCGGGATCGATAATTACCTGACCTATGTGAATACGCCGTCGTTGTTTTTTTCCGTCTACAACTCACTCTTCATTGCCATAACCACGACCGTTATCGTTATTACGCTGGCCTTCTTCTATGCCTATGCCATTACCCGGACCTGTATGCCTTTCAAGGGGTTTTTCCGGGTTATCGCGCTGATCCCGATCCTGGCGCCATCCCTGCTGCCGGCGATCTCGCTGGTATATCTTTTTGGCAATCAGGGGATTTTCAAGGGCCTGATGATGGGCGAATCCATCTATGGTCCGATCGGTGTCATCATAGGCTCGGCCTTCTGGACCTTTCCCCATGCGCTGATGATTCTGGTGACCGCGCTGTCGATCTCCGACGCCCGTTTGTACGAGGCCGCGGCGGCGCTGAGGACCAGCAAACTGCGCACTTTCTTTACTGTCACCCTGCCCGGCGCCAAGTACGGGCTGATCAGCGCGACCTTCGTGATTTTCACCCTGGTGATTACCGATTTCGGCGTGCCCAAGGTGATCGGCGGGCAGTTCAACGTGCTGGCGACAGACATCTACA
>JADFVY010000391.1 GCA_015222795.1 Pseudomonadota bacterium
GCCCGGCATCGCGGCGCGACCTTCTCCTAACCGGAGGAAAACACAAGCCTGTGAAAACAACAACATATTCCGGGCCAGACTCTAAGGACAAGCGCCCCTACAAGACAAACGCCGGCGCGCATTTCCGCCACGAGGCCGCCCGCAACGCCCATGCGCCGGGCTTTTATCTGCATATGGAGCCGGACGGCGTGTTCGCGGCGGCCGGCTTATGGCATCCCGACGGCCCGGCGCTGGCAAAAATCCGTAACGCCATCGTCGACGACCCGGCCGGATGGCGCAAGGTCACGTCGGGCAAGGCGCTGGGCCCGCGCGGCGAACTGGCGGGGGAGTCGCTGAAACGCCCGCCGCGCGGCTTCGACCCGGACCACCCGCTGATCGAGGACCTGAAACGCACGGATTTCTTCGCGCTGGCCCGCTTTACCGAGGAAGAAGCCTGCGCCCCCGGTTTCATGGATGAATTCGGGAAAGCCTGCCACACCCTGGCGCCGATGACCCGGTTCCTGACGAAATCGCTGGAGCTATCCTGGTAGGGGGCGCGGTTTACGCGGGCCATCTTAATGATCCGATAAGACATGTTGTGGCAGACTTGCACAGTTTGTGGTTGCAACTGTAAAAAACGGATAAAAATCATGCCCCTGTTAGCCGGTCTTGCCCTGGCGCTGGACGCCGTCTGCATCATCCATGCGCTGCGCGCGCGCCAGCCCTATTATTGGTACATGATAATCTTCACCCTGCCGGGGATCGGCGCGGGAATCTATTTCTTTTCCGAAATCCTGCCCGACCTCGCGCACAGCCGCGCCGCGCGCGAGGCCGCGTCGGACCTGGGCCGGGTGATCGATCCGGCCAAGGAAATCCGCGAGGCGACCGGCGCGCTGCGTCTGTCGGACACGGCGGAAAACCGCAAGAGGCTGGCCGAGGCGCTATGTGCGACCGAACGCTACGACGAGGCGCGCACGCTATACGAAACCGCGCTGGAAGGGGCCCATGCCGGCGACCCGGCATTGATGATGGGGCTGACCCGTTCGCTGTTCGGGCTGAAGGACTACGCCGGCGTTTGCGATACGCTGGACCAACTGCGCGAGGCCAATCCCGATTTCGAATCGGCCGAGGGTCACATGCTCTATGCCCGCAGCCGCGAGGGGATGGGCGATCTGGACCAGGCCGCCGTCGAATTCGAGACGCTGTCCGGCTATTACCCGGGCGAGGAGGCGCGCTGCCGCCATGGCCTGCTGTTGCAGCGCCTGGGCCAGGTGGACGACGCCCGCGCTACATTCGAGGCGGTCATAGTCTCGGTCGAGACCGCGCCCAAAACCTATTTCCGCGCCCAGCGCGACTGGTACCAGGTGGCCAAGAGCAACCTGCCGGATTGAGGACGGCGCCAACGAGCGACCTCGTCCTTCGAGACGCCCTTGTCAGGGCTCCTCAGGATGAGGCTTCAAAATATGATTTTTCATGAGAAACAAACATTTATGCCCTCATCCTGAGGAGCGGCGAAGCCGCGTCTCGAAGGACGAGGTCGCTCGGCGCCAAACCGCATAATTCACGACGATCGCCCCTCTAAAACCCCATCGCCGCGCCGTCGCTGCGCGGGTCGCTGGCGCCTTCCAGCAGGCCGTCGGGATGGCTCACCACCGCGCCCGCATGGCCCAGCAGATCGTCGAAGGGGCCGACCAGTTCGACCTCGTGGCCGGCGTCGCGCAGGGCCTGGACGAGTTCCGGGTCGAAACGGCTCTCCAGCTTCAGGGACATCGAAACATCGCCCCAGGTGCGGCCCAGCAGCCAGCGCGGGGCGGTGATCGCCTGCTGTAATCCCTGGCCGAACATCACATGGCGGCTGAACACCGCGGACTGGCTCTGCGGCTGGCCCTCGCCGCCCATGTTGCCGTAAACCATCACCCGGCCATCGGCGAGCCGCGCCAGCGCCGGGTTCAGCGTGTGGAAGGGCTTGCGGCCGGGCATAAGCGGGTTGGGCGCATTCGCATCCAGCGAGAAGCTGATGCCGCGGTTCTGCCACAGGAATCCGGCCTCGCCCAGCACCACCCCGGAACCGAATTCCCAATAGGTGCTCTGGATATAACTGACCGCCCTGCCCTCGCCGTCGATGGCGCCCATCCAGATCGTATCCCCCGGCGCGGCTGGTTGCGGCCAGGGCAGTGCCGTGGTGCGATCGATTTTCGCGGCCTCGGAATCCAGGAAGGCGGGATCCAGGAATTCGGCGGCCTGGCGCGTCATATAGGCCGGATCGGTAACGTAACGATCGCGCACCAGGAAGGCGCGCTTGGTCGCCTCGACGAGGCCGTGGATATGGTCGAAACCTTCGCCCTCGCTGACGCCCAGCCGGTCGAACAGGGCCAGGATCATCAGCGAGGCCAGCCCCTGGGTCGGCGGCGTCATGTTGTAGAGAGTTCCGGCGGAGATTTCCGCCGACAGCGGCGTCACGCGTTGCGCCCGGTGCGCGGCCAGGTCTTCGGCCGAGACGGGACTGCCGGCGGCAGCCAGGTCCTTCGCGATTACGGCCGCCAGATCGCCGCGGTAAAAATCGTCGAGGCCGGCGCGGCCGAGCTGTTCCAGCGTCGCGGCCAGGCGCGGCTGGGTAAGCTTCATGCCCTCGCGCGGCAATTCACCATCGATCAGGTAACTTTCAAGGAAGCCCGGCGAATCCTTTAGCCCGTCGAACTTGGTCCGGGTCAGGGTCTCCTGCCCCGCCGTCACCGCAACGCCGTCACGGCCGTGGCGCACGGCGTCTTCCATCAGGCGCGCCAGGGGCAGCCCGCCGCCCCAGCCGGCCGAGACATCCAGCGCCTCCCGCCAGCCCGACACCGCGCCAGCCGCCGTCAGCGCCGCCAGCGGCCCGCGCTCGGGAATCGCCTCATAACCTTGCTCGCGGTAGAATTCAGGTGTCGCCGCCCCGGCCGCCGCGCCGCAGGCGTCGATGCCGATCACATCCTCGCCCGGCGCCGAGATCAGCCAGAAGCCGTCGCCGCCGATACTGTTCATGTGGGGATAGACCACGGCGATCGCCGCCGCCATGGCAACCATCGCCTCGACCGCGTTGCCGCCGTCCTTGAGCACGGCAAGCCCGGCCTCGGACGCCAGATGATGCGGCGCGGTCACCATGCCCCGATAGGCGCGTCTGGTTTTCAGCATGTTGCGATTTCCAGCGGGAGGGTTGGCGTCGAGTGCGGCGCGACCTCGTCCTTCGAGACGCGGCTGCGCCGCTCCTCAGGATGAGGCTTCGATGCTTTTGCCTGCATCATCAAAATGAGACTCCAACACCTGTATCCTCATCCTGAGGAGCCCCGGAGGGGCGTCTCGAAGGACGAGGTCGCTCCGCCATTTCAATTCAACGAGGGTCAGCCCTGATCCTCGGCGATCTGTTTCACGGCTTCCTCGTGGCAGCGCTCCATCTCGACGCGGATCATATGTTCCGAGATGTCGAGGCCCTTGGCGGTCAGATCGGCCAGCACCTTTTCGACCACGTCGTCCTGGCCCGGCTTTTCGAAATCGGAGACCACGACTTCCTTGGCGTAGGCGTCCGCGTCCTCGCCGGTGATGCCCATCTTGTCGGCAGCCCACAGGCCGACCAGCTTGCAGCGGCGCGCATTCGCCTTGAAGGCGCGCTCCTGGTCCAGCTTGTACTTGCCTTCGAATGCCTTTTCGCGTTCGTCGAATTTGCTCATGAAAACGGTTCTCCCTAGCGAATGGATGTTGCGACTTATGTAGCCAATGCCCCGCACCCGTTCAAGCGAATACCTACCGTCAATCGACCGTCAAGAGTATCTTGCCCCGCGACTGGCGCGCCTCCATGGCCTCGTGGGCCCGCCTTGCCTCCTCCAACGGATATTCGCGGTCGATGGAGACCACCAGCTTTCCGCCCGCCGCGGCGCGAAACAGGTCGCCGGCGCGCAGGCCGATTTCATCCGCGTCCACCAGATAGTCGGCCAGATGCGGGCGGGTGAAATAGACCGACCCGGCCTCGGCCAGTTCCAGCGGATCGACACTGTCGACCATGCCCGAACTGCCGCCGAACAGTATGCAGGTGCCACGCCGCTTCAGGCTTCGGATACTGCGCGGCAGCGTGTCCTTGCCGACCGAATCATAGACCACGTCCACGCCCCTGCCGTTGGTGAGATCGCGCGCCAGCGGCTGGAAATCCTCCTCGGTATAAATGATGCAATAATCCGCGCCGCGCGCATTGGCGATCTCCGCCTTTTCCTTGCTGCCGACGGTGGCGATCACGATGGCGCCGCGCATCTTGGCGAGCTGCACCAGCAACTGTCCGACCCCGCCCGACGCCGCATGCACCAGGCAGAACTCGCCCTTCTTCAGGGGATAGGCGGAATGGGTCAGGTAATGGGCCGTCATGCCCTGCAGCATCAGCGCCGCGGCCACCGGCATCGGCACGCCGGGCGGCACCCCGACCAGCCGCCAGGCCGGCACCACCGCATATTCCGCGTAACTGCCGCGCGCCAGACACCAGGCGACGAGTTCGCCCACGCGATGGCTGGTGACGCCTTCGCCCAGCGCCACGATCTCGCCCGCGCCTTCCATGCCCAGCACCATGGGCAGCGGTGTCTCGTAGGTGTCGGAGCGCTTGTAGGCGCCGCTTCGCATATAGATGTCGATGAAGTTCACGCCGGCGCAGGCGACCTTGACCAGCACCTCGCCGGGCCCCGGCCCCGGGCGGGCAACATCCATCAGCTCCAGATTACCGGCGCCGCCGAATTCCTTTATGCCGATTGCCTTCATGATTACCTTTTCCCGATCCGTTGGTGCCCATCACGATCTTCTATGCTAATCAGCACACATGTGCACGCTCGTAATCCTGCGCCGGCCAGGGCATGACTGGCCGGTCCTGATGGCCGCCAACCGCGACGAGATGGCCGGCCGCCCCTGGGAGCCGCCGGCCCGCCACTGGCCCGACCGCGACGAGGTGGTGGGCGGCATCGACCTGGAATCGGGGGGAAGCTGGCTGGCCCGCAACGATCATGGCGTGGTGGCGGCGATCCTGAACCGGGCCGGCTCGCTGGGTCCGGCGCCGGGCAAGCGCACCCGCGGCGAACTGGTGCTCGACGCGCTGGACCACGCCGACGCGGGTGCCGCCGCCGTGGCGCTGGCCGACCTCGACCCCGGCGCCTCCCGCCCCTTCAACCTGGTGCTGGCCGACAATGCCAGCGCCTGGTGGCTGGCCGCGCGCGAGGGCGCGCGTGCCATCGTCGTCGAGCGCATCCCCGAGGGGCTGTCGATGCTGACC
>JADFVY010000392.1 GCA_015222795.1 Pseudomonadota bacterium
CCCGGCGGGTTGGGCAGGGTCAGCAGGCAGTCGGCGACCCGGCCGTTTTCCATCTTGGCCTGGAATTTGTAGGCCGAGGGCGGCAGGGCGCTCTTGACCTGGTCTTCAAGCTGCACCTCGCCGAAGGCGCCGCGCGCCTGTTTGTTCGACAGCACATCCTGCAGGCTGACCACTTGCTGGGACAGCTTGGTGATGTTCTCCTGCGCCGCCTTGATGGCGCCCAGCCGCTCGCGCAGATCGTTCATGGTGGTCGAGGTCTGGGTGGTCTGCTTCTGCAGGGATTCGCCTACCCGGCGCGTCACATCGTCAAGCCGCCGGTTCATCATCTCGCTCAGCGCGCGTTCCTGCGTCTGCATTTGTTCAGAAATCTGGGACTGGGCCATGACATGCTGTTCGGCGATCTGGCTGATTCTGACCGCCAGGTCCGATGCGCTGTTGCGTTGGCCGCGTACCGCCAGGATCACCGTTATCAGCGCGCCGGCCACGGCCAGTGCCGCCACGCCGGCCGCCGCCAGCAGCGCGCCGTCAAAGCCATTCAGATATTCAATCATATGCATCACTCCGGGAAACGAATCGGCGGAGTCTAGCACGGTCCGGCTGCCTTCCGTATAGTCCCCGCTTGACGTCGGGGAAAATTCAACATACCTGTCTGTCGGCATTTCAGGTGCAACCCACTATAGAGTTAGAGTTCAAGCTATGGCCATTTTGCCCATCATCGTCGCGCCCGATCCGCGGCTGAAACTGGTTTCCCGGCCGGTCGATAAGGTCGACGCGGCGGTCGCGCGCCTGATGGACGACATGCTGGAGACAATGTACGCCGCGCCGGGCATTGGCCTGGCCGCGCCGCAAGTCAGCGTCCCCATGCGCGTCATCGTGGTCGATATTGCGCGAAAGGACAAGGGGGAGGAGCCAATCTCTCTGAAAATGGCCAATCCTCAGTTGATCGCGACGTCGGAAGAGGTGAAATCCTGGGACGAGGGCTGCCTGTCCCTGCCCGAGCATTATGCCGAGGTTGTCCGTCCGTCGCGGGCCACGGTGCGTTATCTGGACGAAAACAACAAGCGCCGGGAGGTCGAGGCCGACGGCGTGCTGGCGGTCTGCCTGCAGCATGAGATGGACCATCTCGACGGAATTATCTTTGTCGATCACGTCTCGATGCTCAAGCGCAACATGATCCTGCGCAAGCTGCGCAAGGCTAAAAAGCTGGGGACGCTGGCCGCGGAGTAGCGCCGGCCGAATCCCCGCCATGACCTATCGCATCGCCTATATGGGCACCCCGGATTTCTCGGTCGCCGCGCTCGCCGCCCTTATCGAGGCGGGGCATGAGATTGCCTGCGTCTATACTCAGCCGCCGCGCCCGGCCGGCCGGGGCAAGAAGGACCGCCCCTCGCCGGTGCAGGCGTTTGCCGCGGACCGGGGTATCGAGGTTCGCCACCCCCAATCGCTGCGCGACGAGGACGAACAGGCGGCTTTCGCGGGGCTGGATCTGGATCTGGCGGTGGTCGCCGCCTACGGGTTGATCCTGCCGAAACCCATCCTTGAGGCGCCGCGCCTGGGCTGCCTGAATATTCACGCTTCGCTGTTGCCGCGCTGGCGCGGGGCGGCGCCGATCCAGCGCGCCATCCTGGCCGGCGACCGGATTGCCGGCGTCACCATCATGCGCATGGACGAGGGGCTCGACACGGGGCCGATGCTGCTGAAGGAAAGCGTGGCGATCGGGGCCGGAACCGATGCCGGCCGGCTGCATGACGATCTGGCCGCCATTGGCGCGCGGATGATCGTCGAGGCCCTGGCGAAGCTGGAGGCCGGTAAACTCGAGGAAACCCCCCAGCCGGACGAGGGCGTCACCTATGCCGCCAAGATCGACAAGGCGGAAACCCGTATCGACTGGACCCGCCCGGCGGCTGATATCGAGCGCCAGCTACGCGGTTTCGCACCCACCCCCGGCGCCTGGTTCGAATTGGATGGCGAGCGCATCAGGGCCTTGGCCGGGGTCGTCACCAGCGCTTCCGCCGCGCCGGGCACGGTGCTGGACGAGATGCTGACGGTGGCTTGCGGCGAGGGCTCGCTGCGCCTGGTTACGGTTCAGCGCGCCGGCAAGGGCGCCATGGAAGCCGCCGCATTTCTGCGCGGGCGCGCGGTGCCGGCCGGAACGGTGCTGGCGTGAGCATGACGCGCTGGAAAATCATCGTTGAATATGACGGATCCGATTTCGTCGGCTGGCAGCGCCAGGAGAACGGGTTGGGGGTGCAGCGGGTGCTGGAGGATGCGATCGAAGGATTTTCCCGGCAGCGCGTTGCCGTCTTCGGCGCCGGGCGCACCGACAGCGGCGTCCATGCGCTGGGCCAGGTGGGCCATTTCGATCTCGACCGGGATGTGGATGCGTCCACCGTGCGCGACGCGATGAATTATCACCTTAAATACCATGCGGTGGTGGTGCTGGAGGCCGAGGCGGTGGACGAGGAATTCCACGCCCGCTTCTCCGCCAAATCGCGCCACTACCTTTATCGCATCCTGGCGCGTCGCGCGCCGCCGACGCTGGATGCCGGGCATGTCTGGCATGTGCCCGTGGCGCTGGATGCCGACGCGATGCACCAGGCCGCGCGAGTGCTGGTCGGCAATCACGATTTTTCCAGCTTCCGCGCCGCCGTATGCCAGGCGGAATCACCGGTGAAAACGCTGGATGTCCTGAATGTCTCGCGCGCCGCCGACGAAATCCACATCACCGCCTCGGCGCGCTCTTTCCTGCATAACCAGATCCGCATTCTGGCCGGTACGCTGAAACAGGTGGGAGAGGGGAAGTGGACCGCCGCCGATGTGCGCCGGGCGCTGGAAGCCAGAAACCGAGCCGCCGCCGGCCCAACCGCCCCGCCGGAAGGGCTGTACCTGACCAGGGTGGAATACTAAAAAGCCCGGCTGCTTGGTGGCAGCCGGGCTTTGATTCCAGGGAGTGTCGGGCTTGGAAATTATAAAGCGGTGGTAATGATCATTTCCTTCAGCATCAGGATAAAAACGAACTTTAGCCCGACCAGCATGGCCGCGTACCCGCCGTTCAGCCCCAGCGCGTGGCGCAGAACGAACCAGTGATAGGTCCACAGCACGCCCAGCAACGACAGCGCTGCAATGCCGGTGTTGCCGTCGTGAATGACGCCGGACATCTTGCCGACCGCGAACAATAGCCCAACCAGCACATAAGGAACATGCATCCAGTTGTACGCCGAGACATACCGGAAGAAGTTCTTTTCACAGTCCAGGTAAGGGGCGATGCGGTCGATGACCAGCGGCCAGGCGACAAACCAGCATAGCGTAAAGAGAGTAAACTCGGTGAGGGTGGCGCCCAGCAGGCCGGAATGTTCGGCAAGTTTTGCGAAATTCGAGTAGCTCTCCGATGGCACGACATATTCGATGCCAATGATCAGAATATAGATCGGCAGAATTACCAACACCGCCCAGTAAGAGCGTAAAGCGCCGGAATAACTGTTTTCGAAAAGCGCCGCGGCGCGGGGGTCACGCAGGAACATCCGCCATGTGGCGAACAATCCGCGGGTGGTTTCACTAAACGCGATTGAATATGACACTAATCAAAATCCCTGTACCGATCATAATAAATTATCGCGGGAATATTAACCTTTAATAGTTACGATATCGCTAACGCGTCATGGGGATACGTTAACTTAGCGCGGAATTTATTGCGTGCAAGTATAATCGGTGGCTTGAATCCGCCGCTTTCAGGCGAAAAAATTGTCGATCGCCGCTTCGTAAATAGCAGTCAGATTTTCAATATCGGCCACGGCGACACGCTCGTCGATCTTGTGCATGGTCTGGCCGACCAGGCCGAAGTCAAGCACCGGACAGTGGTCCTTGATGAAGCGGGAATCGGACGTGCCGCCCGTGGTGCTCAGTTCCGGGCGGGTTCCCAGAACTTTTTCGACCGCATCGCCCATCAGGTCGCTCAACGGCCCGGGCGGCGTATAGAAACTCTCGCCGCTGACCTTGATATCCAGCGCATAGGGCGCGCCGGCGGCTGCCTTGTCCAGCTTTTGGCGGAGCGTCGCGGTCAGCGTGTCCGACGTATGCAGGTCGTTGAAACGCAGGTTGAAGGCGGCGCGGGCCGACCCCGGAATGATGTTGGTCGCCTCCATGCCGGACTCGATTCCGGTGACCTGCAGCACCGAAGGCTGAAAATGTTCCGACCCTTCGTCCAGCGGCTCGGCGATCAGCGCATCCATCATCGCGACCAGCCGGTGCGCCGCGTTGTCGGCCAGATGCGGATAGGCGACATGGCCCTGGGTCCCCTCGACCGTCAGCATGGCGTTCAGGCTGCCGCGCCGGCCGATCTTGATCATCTCACCCAGTGTTTCGGGGTTGGTCGGCTCGCCGGTGATGCAGGCGTCCAGGGTCTCGTCCCGTTCGGTCAGCCAATGCAGCATCTTGACGGTGCCGTTGACCGCCGGGCCTTCCTCGTCGCCGGTGATCAGCAGGCTGATGGACCCGTCGATCGGGCCCTTGGCCAGCCGTCGCGCCACGGCCGCGATCCAGCAGGCGATGGCGCCCTTCATGTCGGCGGCGCCCCGGCCGTGGACCTCGCCATCGCGAATCTCGCCCGAGAAGGGGTCGCTGTTCCACTGCTCCACCGGCCCCGGCGGCACCACGTCGGTATGCCCCGCGAAACAGAGGTTCGGCGCGCCGTCGCCCAGCCGGGCATAGAGATTGTCTACGTCCGGCGTGCCGGCGTCCGTAAACCGCAGCCGGTGGCAGGTAAAGCCCAGCCCCTCCAGAACCCCCTGCAACAAATCCAGCGCGCCGCCCTCTTCCGGCGTCACGCTGGGGCAGCGGATGAGTTGCTGGGTGAGTGAGACGGGATCGATCATGGGACTATCATCCAGTTTGTCACCGAGCGACCTCGTCCTTCGAGACGCCCCTTGCGGGGCTCCTCAGGATGAGGCTTCGAGATGCGGTTTAACCGCTCTTTAGGATGAGGCTCCAACATTTGTGCCCTCATGCTGAGGAGCCCCAAGGGGGCGTCTCGAAGTATGAGGTCGCGCCGCCGTCCGATCACGCCATCAGTCCCTCAGCAACTCGTTGATCGAGGTCTTCGACCGGGTCTGGGCATCGACGCGCTTGACGATGACGGCGCAATAGAGGCCCGGGCCGGGCGAGCCGTCCGGCAGGTTCTTGCCCGGCAGCGTGCCCGGCACCACCACCGAATAAGGCGGCACCTTGCCCATATGGATTTCGCCGGTGGCGCGGTCGATGATCTTGGTCGAGGCGCTGATGAAAACGCCCATGGAGAGCACCGAGCCCTCGCCGACGATCACGCCCTCGACAACCTCGGAACGGGCGCCGATGAAGCAGCTGTCCTCGATGATGACCGGCCCGGCCTGCAGAGGCTCCAGCACGCCGCCGATGCCGACGCCGCCCGACAGATGGACATCCTTGCCGATCTGCGCGCAGGA
>JADFVY010000393.1 GCA_015222795.1 Pseudomonadota bacterium
TCGATCAGGCGCTCGAGGCGATGCCGCTGGTGGCGATCCTTCGGGGTGTGGGGCCGGATGAGGCGGTCGAGATCGCACGGCGCCTTGTCGATGAGGGAATTACCATTGTCGAGGTTCCGCTGAACTCGCCGGCCCCCTTTAAAAGCATCAAGGACATCGCCGAGGCGGTCGGTGACCGGGCGCTGGTCGGCGCGGGTACGGTGCTGACGCCCGAAGACGTATCCCGCGTTATGAACGCCGGCGGGCGGTTGATCGTGATGCCCCATTCCGACCCGGCGGTCATTCGCGCCGCGGTGCAAAAGGGACTACCCGTCGTTCCCGGAGTCATGACCCCGACCGAAGCCTTCGCGGCGCTGGCCAATGGCGCAAGCGCGCTGAAGCTGTTCCCCGGCGAGTTGATAGGCCCGAAAATCATCAGGGCCCTGATGGCTGTTCTTCCCGAAGGCACGAAAGTGATTCCCACCGGTGGCGTCGATGCCGATAATCTGGCTGACTATTGGGAGGTTGGCGTTTCCGGCGTTGGCGTCGGCGGCGCTCTTTACAAGCCGGGAAAATCCCCTGAACAGATCCAGGCCGACGCAAGGGCGCTTGTTTCGGCCATACGGAAAGTTTTGAAGCGCGCAAGCTGATCACCCGATGCCCGGCAATCGGAAAATTTCAGGTCGCCAAATTGTATAACAATTCAATGATGCACGGCATTTTTAACACCAATTGGCTATTGCTATTATTGTATGATGAATATACGAATCGAGCCGGCGTTGCGCTTGCTCTTCGGGATGACGAATGTTCCCCTGTCGCAAGCAGTTTGCAGCGCCGGTCCGGTATGCTAGGCCGGACAGAACACAAGCGGCGCCGCCAGCGCCGCGAGGAAACAACCAGTATTTAAGGAGAAAGTCCCCATGAAGCTCCATTCCGCACTCCTGACGGCGGTTTTCGCCGCTATCGCCGTCGTGGCCCCCGCCCAGGCTGCCGAGAAACTGAAATTCGCTCACGTCTACGAAACAACCGAACCCTATCACGCTCAGGCGCTGTGGGCCGCCGACGAGATCAAGAAGCGCACCGATGGCCGCTATGAAATCGAAGTCTTCCCGGCGTCTTCGCTGGGCAAGGAAACCGACATCAACCAGGGCCTGTCGCTGGGCACCATCGATATCATCTATACCGGCAACCTGTTCGCCGGCAAATCGTTTGGCCCGCTATCGATCGCCGGTGCACCGTTCATGTTCCGGGATCTCGATCACTGGAAAGCCTACGCGAAAAGCGACCTGTTCAAGGAACTGGCCGGCGGCTACAAAGACGCGACCGGTCATCAGATCATCGCCACGACCTATTATGGCAGCCGCCATGCGACGTCGAACAAGCCGCTTAATACGCCGGCGGACATGAAAGACCTGAAAATCCGCGTCCCCAATGCGCCGCTCTACATGATGTTCCCGAAAGCGGTTGGCGCCAACCCGACGCCTCTGGCCTTCGCCGAAGTCTATCTGGCGTTGCAGCAGGGCGTGGTCGACGCGCAGGAAAACCCCCTGCCGACCATCAAGGCCAAGAAGTTCTACGAGGTGCAGAAATACATCAACCTCACCGGCCATATCCGCGACAGCCTTCTGACCATCGCTGGTGGGCCGTTGTGGAATCGACTGTCCGATGCCGACAAGGCCATTTTCAGTGCCGTATTCGCTGAAGCAGCGGCGCGTGCCAGCGGCGATATCGAGAATGCTGAGAACAATCTCGCCAGCTGGTTCGAAGAACAGGGCGTGATCGTCAACCGTGTCGACGTAACCCCGTTCCGTAACGCGACCATGAAACTGCATAACGGCCCCGACGCCACCTGGTCGAAGAAAACCTACGACCAGCTTCAGGCCATCAAGTAAAGTTGTGCTTGTCGTAACTGCATGAAGAAGAGGGCGAAGATGATCGACGCGCCACCCCCGACCAAGACGGAAAGCGAGGTTCTTGAGCCTCACTTTATCGAAGATGTCGAGGTCCGCCTATCGGACTACAGCATCGAGGATTACATAGTTCTGGTCATCTTCTGGGCGCTGGCCGTTATCGTCTTCGCCCAATTCTTCAGCCGTTACGTTCTAAACGACTCGATCGCCTGGACCGAAGAGGTCGCGCGTTATCTGTTGATCATGATCGCCTTTGCGGGTGCGCCGATCGCGGTGCGCAAAAACACCCATATCCATGTCGAGTTCTTCTATCGCTTTATCCCCGCTCGCGTCGCCCGCGTCCTGTCCACCGTCGTGGATTTGATCCGAATCGTCTTTTTCGCCTACGCCACATACCTTTCCTACAAGATCATCGGCCTCATGGGCGCCCAATATATGACGGCGATCCATGTCTCGATGGGCGTTATCTATGCCTTCGTATTCGCCGGATTCCTGGCCATGACCTTGCGCGCCGTACAGGTTGCCTGGAAGCACTGGCACCAGGGTTTCAGCGTGCTTGACGAGCGAGCACAGGTGTTGAAGACGTCATGAGCATCGCGATTTTACTGATTTCCCTTTTCGGCATGATCATCATCGGGGTTCCCATCGGCATTGCCCTGGCGGGGAGTTCGCTGATCTTCGTTCTGGTCACGGGAAGCGTGCCCGATCTGGTGGTGGTTCATCGCATGGTCAACGGCGTCGACAGCTTTCCGTTGCTCGCCATCCCCTTTTTCATATTGGCCGGCAACCTGATGAACTCGGCCGGGATCACCAACCGCATTTTCGCCTTCGCCACCGCGCTGGTAGGCTGGATGCGCGGCGGTCTGGGGCACGTCAATATCGGGGCCTCGGTACTGTTCGCGGGCATGTCGGGCGCCGCGGTCGCCGATGCCGGCGGCTTGGGCACAATCGAAATCAAGGCGATGCGGGATGCCGGTTACGATGACGACTTCGCCGTCGCCGTCACCGCGGCATCGTCGACCATCGGCCCGATCATTCCGCCCAGTTTGCCCATGGTTATTTACGGTGTCATGGCCTCGGCTTCGGTGGGACAGCTATTCGCGGCGGGGTTCATACCCGGCCTGCTGATGGCGGTGTCGCTGATGGCCATGGTGGCCTGGTACGCGCGCAAGCGTAACTACCCCCGCGATGCGCGCTTCGACGTCAGGCTGATCGGCAAGACCTTCGTTCATGCGTTCCTGTCGCTGATGACCCCGGTGATCATCGTCGGCGGCATCCTGACCGGTGTCTTTACGCCGACCGAGGCCGCCATCGCCGCCGTCGCCTATGCGCTGGTTCTGGGCCTGTTCGTGTATCGCACACTGAACTGGAGACGCCTGCTTCACGTCAGCATGGAAACGATCGAGACCACGGTCATCATCCTGCTGATTGTCGCCGCGGCCTCTATTTTCGCATGGATCCTGACCAGCAACCGCTTTAGCGAACAGTTCGCCGAGCTGCTGCTCACCATTACCGAAAACCCGATTTTGATCTTGTTGCTGCTAAATCTCGTGATGCTGGTTGTTGGTTTATTCATGGAAACGGTGGCCGCCATCACCATCCTGGTGCCCGTTTTGCTGCCAATCGCCATGAAAATCGGCGTGGATCCGGTCCATTTTGGCGTGATCATGGTACTCAACCTGATGATCGGTCTGCTGACGCCGCCGGTGGGAATGGTGCTTTTTGTGCTGTCGCGTGTCTCCGGTGTTTCATTCGAGCGCTGTTCGGCCGCGACCATGCCGTTCCTCGTTCCGTTGGTGATCGTGCTGATCATGATCACCTTCATTCCGCAACTCTCGATGTGGTTGCCGACACTGATCTATCGCTGACCCTTCCCACGCCGCCGCCAGAGCGGATCGCCCCGTTTCGAACCCAACCGGATTTACGATATGCATTTTGACGAATTCAAGAACCGCCCCATTCTGATCACCGGGGCCAGCACCGGCATCGGCGCGGCGCTCGCCCGCGCACTGGGCGGATTGGGCGCACGGGTGGCCGTGCATTACAATTCCAGCCAGGACGCCGCCGAACAGGTGGGCGAGGATATAGCCAAGGCCGGCGGCGAGGCTTTCCTGGTCGCGGGCGATGTTTCGACTTCCGAAGCCAACGACGAGATCGTGCGCCGCACGGTCGAAGCGTTCGGCGGACTGCACACGCTGGTCAACAACGCCGGCGGCATGCTGGGCCGCATCCCGATCGTTGATGTCGATGACGAGCATTACGAGCGAGTCATGGACCTGAACGCACGCTCCGTCCTGCAGGCTTGCCGCGCCGCCATTCCGGCCATGCGCGAAAGCGGTGGCGGCAACATCATCAACACCACCTCTATCGCGGCGCGTACCGGCGGCGGCGAAGGTGCCGGTTTCTATGGCGCGTCCAAGGCCTTCGTCAGCACGCTGACCCGTGTCCTGGCAAAGGAACATGCGAAGGAAAATATCCGCGTCAACGGCGTGTCGCCAGGCGTGATCGCCACCCCCTTTCATGAGCGTTATTCGAATGACGAGCAACTCGAAGGGGCGCGGCAAAGCATCCCGATGGGCCGTTTGGGCACGGCGGAAGACTGTGTCGGGGCATTTCTCTTTCTCGGCTCGGACGCGCTCAGCGGCTACATCACCGGTCAGGTCATCGAGGTCAATGGCGGACAATTGATGCCATGAGCGAAACCGCCCCCATCGGCATTACCATGGGCGATCCGGCTGGAGTCGGGCCGGAAATAATCTGCAAGTCGCTGGCGGAAATGCGGCCGGACGAACGAGCCGCAACGGTCGTCATTGGAGACCTTGTAACGATGGAACGGGCGCGCAAACTGGTCGGCGCGGATTTTTCCTTTACGACAGCCGGGGACGGTGAAGGCGTCAGGCTTATCGACACCCCCGTAATGAACCGCGATCAGCTAAGGGACGGCCAGGTTTCAGCAGCCGGCGGAGATACGGCCTTCCGCTGCGTGGCGCAAGCGGCGCGGATGGCGATGGACGGCGACATCTCGGTTATCGTCACCGCGCCACTGAACAAGGCCGCGCTGCACGTGGCAGGGCACAAGTATGACGGCCATACGGGGATGCTAGCGGCGCTGACCGGGGCAAAGTCGTCATTCATGCTGCTGGCATCGGAAACTTTGTCGACCATCCATACGTCGACTCATGTCTCGCTCAGGGATGCCACGGAACGCGCCACGCCGGAACGGGTGCTGGCGACGATCCGCGCCGGGAACGCTCACCTCAAGGAACTCGGGCTGCCCGCTCCCCGGATCGCCGTTGCCGGCCTTAACCCCCATTGTGGCGAGGGCGGAATATTCGGTCGCGAGGAAATCGATTCCATCGAACCGGCCGTCCGCCAGGCGCAGGCCGAGGGGATTGACGTTGTCGGCCCGATCCCCGCCGACACGGTATTTTACCGCAGCCACAAAGGCGAATTCGACCTGGTCGTCGCCCAGTATCACGACCAGGGCCATATACCGATCAAGCTGATCGCCTTCGACACCACCGTCAATATCAGTCTTGGCCTGCCGATCAGGCGAACGTCGGTCGATCATGGCACTGCCTTTGACATTGCCTGGCAGGGCCGCGCGGATCACGTCAACATGAATTGCGCAATCGCTTATGCACGGCGGATGATAAAGAGGCCACAATCCACCATAGTCCGTTAGCGGGGCCTACGATATGAGCCGACAGGCGCTAAAGGCTGCAATCGTTGCCGATGATCTTACCGGCGCCCTGGATGCCGCGGCGCCTTTTGCCCGGCGCGGTCTGCTTACGCGCGTCGCCATTGGCCCGGATTCCCTGGATGAAGCCGTGAGATCGGGGGCGGAGGTCGTATCGGTCAATACCGACAGCCGGCATCTGCCGGCACGCGCAGCAGCCGAACGGTGCGCCGCAAGCATCAAATTCCTGGCGGCGCACGCTCCGCGTCTTCTGATCAAGAAGATCGATTCGACGTTGCGCGGCAATGTCGTCGCCGAATGCCTGGCCGCGCTCGATTCGGTACCCGAACGAAACCTGCTGCTATGCCCTGCGATGCCAAGCCAGGGACGCGTGTTGCGGGCAGGCGTCCTCCATGTGCATGGAATCCCCCTGCCCGAAAGTCCCATTGGGCACGATGTTCGGTCCCCGCCGCCTAAGGAGTCCCTCCTGGACCTGTTCAGGACGGCGCGCCCGCATACCAGGGTATCACTTCTTCCGGCCGGGGCCGCGCCGCATGAGACGGGCTCCAACAACATCGTGATAGCCGATGCGACGGAGGAAAATCATCTGAATCGGCTGGCCAGGGCCGCCCTTCATAATTGTGAAAATACGCTGTTTGCCGGGGCCGGCGGACTGACTGCCGCCTTGGCGGATGCCGCATTTGGACCTGAGGAGAATGGAATACGTCCGGACGGCGTCGGGGAATCTCTCATGTTCCTCGTTGGCTCACGTAATTCGCGGTCGGCGACCCAGTCCGCCGCACTTATGGAAGGCCGCCCGGACTGTTGTACGCTGGATGCACCGGATGGCTGTATGGATGTCAGCAGTTGCCGTGAAGGCGCCGGCATTATTCTTCTCCGTGCGACGCAGGCAGACCCGGCTGTCGAGGTGGATGCCGATGATGTCGCGGACTCACTGGCTGCTTCGGCCGAGACACTATTGCGCGCCCATGACATCGGCGCCTTACTGGCCACCGGCGGCGATACCGTCCTGGCGTTGTTGCGACGGCTTGGTATTAATTGTCTCGAGGTAAAGGGTGAGATACAGGCGGGTGTGGTTTGGAGCTTGATTGAAACGGGCGGCCACCAAACCGCCCTGGTCACCAAGGCCGGTGGATTCGGCGGCGATCGGCTATTTATGGATGTGGCCAACTGGTTCGACGGGCGCGGCCTCGACACAAATGGATGAGGTGGGCACCCGCAGCTGGCGGAAAAACCCGCCCGATCCGGGCTCTCTTCTCGGGCGTCAAATGATAGACAAATAGGTAGATCCGCGCCGCCCGATCACCCGCCCCCGCCCGGAACCAGCGGGTTCCCGCCGCGCCTTATACAGATCCCCCCCAGAAACAGATGAGAA
>JADFVY010000007.1 GCA_015222795.1 Pseudomonadota bacterium
AGATGGCGGGCGGAAAACTCACTACCCATGTGCTCGACACGTCGTCCGGCAAGCCCGGCGCGGGGCTGCGGATCGATCTCTATCGCCTGACGGGCGAGGATCGCACAGCGCTCAAGACCGTGCACACCAACGAAGACGGCCGCTGTGGCGAGCCCCTGCTGACCGGCGATGATTTCGGCCCCGGCGAATATGAGCTCGTCTTCCATGTCGGCGACTATTTCAAGGGCGCATCCTCGCCGGCCTTCCTGGACAAGGTGCCGGTCCGTTTCGGCGTCTCGGCCGCCGGGCAGCATTACCATGTGCCACTTTTGATATCGCCCTTCGGCTATTCCACCTACCGGGGGAGTTGACGACAATGCGCGACCATATCCGTTTTATCCTGGGCGATGCGACAATCGAGTTGCGGGACATCGACCCGACGATGACGGTGCTGGACTGGCTGCGCCTGGAACAGAGCCGCGCGGGGACCAAGGAAGGCTGTGCCGAAGGCGATTGCGGCGCCTGCACGGTGGTGATCGCGCGGCCCGAGAACGGAGGCCTGTCCTACCGCGCGGTTAATGGCTGCATCGTCTTCATGCCGATGCTGGACGGCTGCCAGCTTCTGACGGTCGAGGATCTGAAGAATCCGGACGGCGCGCTGCATGCGGTGCAGCAGTCGATGGTGGATTGCCACGGCTCGCAATGCGGTTTCTGCACGCCGGGCTTCGTGATGTCGCTGTTCGCGCTGTACCGCAACGAGGAAAATCCCACGGACCAGCGGATCGACGACGTGCTGGCCGGCAATCTATGCCGCTGCACCGGTTACGCGCCGATCGCCGCGGCGGCCAAGCAAATGTACAGCGAGGCCGCGCCGTCGAAAGACCGCTTCGCGGCCGGCGAGGCCCAAATGGTCGCGCGGCTGGAGGCCCTGGCGGACGATGAGACCCTGTGTGTCGGATCGGAAAACCGCCAGCTTTTCGCCCCCGCCAATATCGACGGGCTGGCCGATATCCTGGCGGAAAACCCGGATGCCTGTATCGTCGCGGGCGGCACGGACGTGGGGCTGTGGGTCACCAAGCAGCTTCGCGACATCGCCCCGGCGGTTCTTATTGGCCGGGTCGCGGAATTGCGGCGCATCGAGGAGACCGGCGACGCCATAATCATCGGCGCCGGCGTCACCTATAACGAGGCGTCATCCATCATCACCGCGCATTATCCGGATTTCGGCGAACTGATCCGCCGCATCGGCGGCCAGCAGGTGCGCAACATGGGCACCATCGGCGGCAATGTCGCCAACGGCTCGCCGATCGGCGATTCGCCCCCTGCCCTGATTGCCGCCGGCGCGACGTTGGGCCTGCGGCTGGGGTCCGAACAGCGGACCATCCTGCTGGAGGACTTCTTCATCGACTACGGCAAACAGGACCGCCGCCCCGGCGAGTTCGTCGAATATGTCGTCCTGCCCAAACCGGAACCCGGCACGCAGTATCGCTGTTACAAGATTTCCAAGCGGTTCGACCAGGATATCTCGGCGGCCTGCGGCGCCTTCCGGCTGCGCCTCGACGGCGACATAGTCGCCGATATCCGCATCGCCTTCGGCGGCATGGCGGCGACCCCAAAGCGCGCCGCGGCGACCGAGGCGGCCCTGACCGGAAAACCCTGGACGGAAGAAACCATAGAGGCCGCACTGGACATCATGGAGCAGGATTACACGCCGCTGACCGACTGGCGCGCCTCGGCCTGGTACCGCATGGCGGTGGCCAAGAACCTGCTGCGCAAGTTCCACGCGGAAACCTCCGGCCCGGCCGCGCCGATCCGGCTGGTCGGCGATGGGAGGCTGGCCCATGCGTGACGATGAAAAGTCCGAGCGCATCGATGGCGGCGTCCACGCCCCCCGCCCCCATGACAGCGCCCACAAGCATGTCTCGGGCGAGGCCGTCTATATCGACGACATGGCCGCGCCCGAGGGCCTGTTGCACGCCTATCCGGGACTGAGCGAGCGCGCCCATGCGCGCATCGTCTCGATGGATTTGTCGAAGGTGCGCGCGGCGCCGGGCGTGGTCATGGTGCTGACCGCCGAGGATATCCCCGGCGTCAACGATATCAGCCCCACTGGCCGGCATGACGAACCCGTCTTCGCCGACGGGCTTGTGCAGTTCCACGGCCAGGCGATGTTCGCGGTGATCGGCAGGACCCGGGTCCAGGCCCGCCGCGCCGCCCGGTTGGCCGAGGTGGTGTACGAGGATTTGCCCGCCGTGCTGGATATCGCGGCGGCGCGCGAGAATGGCGAGATCGTCACCGAACCCCTGACCCTGTCACGCGGCGATGCGGCGGCCGCCATCGCGGCCGCGCCGCACCGCGTCGAGGGCCGCATGGAGATCGGCGGACAGGAGCATTTCTATCTGGAAACCCAGATCGCCATGGCGATCCCGGGCGAGGACGACGAGGTGCTGGTCTATTCCTCGACCCAGCATCCCAGCGAGATCCAGCATATGGTCTCCCATGTTCTCGGCGCGCCATCGAACGCGGTCACGGTCGAAATCCGCCGCATGGGCGGGGCCTTCGGCGGCAAGGAAACCCAGGGCAACCTGTTCGCGGCAATCGCGGCGGTGGCCGCAAAAAAGACCGGCCACGCGGTCAAGTTCCGCCCCGACCGCGACGACGACATGATCCTCACCGGCAAGCGCCATGATTTCGAGGCCGACTACCGCGTCGGCTTCGACGATGACGGACGCATCACCGGCGCCGAGTTTACCTTCGCCGCGCGCTGCGGGTTTTCCGCCGATCTCTCGGGGCCGATCACCGACCGCGCGCTGTTCCATGCCGACAACACCTATTATTACGACGCGGCGCATATGACCTCGCTGCCGTTGAAGACCAATACCTGCTCCAACACCGCCTTCCGCGGCTTCGGCGGGCCCCAGGGCATGGTTGCCGGCGAGCGCGTCATGGATGAAATCTCCTATGCGCTGGGCAAGGACCCGCTGGACGTTCGCAAGGCGAATTTCTATGGCGGACCGGGCCGCGACGTGACGCCCTACCACCAGACCGTCGAGGATTGCGTCGTCGGCGAAATCGTCGAGCAACTGGAAGCGAAAACCGATTACCGGGGCCGCCGCCAGGCGATCCGCGACTTCAATGCGGACAACCGCCATTTCCGGCGCGGGCTGGCGCTGACCCCGGTCAAGTTCGGCATCTCCTTCACCGCCACCCAGTTCAACCAGGCCGGCGCGCTGGTCCATGTCTATACCGACGGCACCATCCACTTGAACCATGGCGGCACCGAAATGGGCCAGGGACTGTTCACCAAGGTCGCCCAGGTGGTGGCCGAGGAGTTCCAGGTCGATATCGACAAGGTGCGAATATCGGCGACGACAACGGGAAAAGTGCCCAACACATCCGCCACGGCGGCCTCGGCCGGTTCCGACATGAACGGCATGGCGGCCCAGGCGGCCTCGCGCACCATCAAGGACCGGCTGATCGAATTCGCCGCCGAACATTGGCAGGCGCCACGCGACCAGATTACATTCCTGCCCAACCGCGTGGCGATAGGAGCTGAGGAAATCCCCTTCGCCGACCTTGTAAAAGCCGCCTACAACGCGCGCATATCGCTATCCTCCACCGGTTTTTACAAGACGCCGAAGATCCATTGGGACCGTGCGACGGGCCGCGGCCGGCCGTTCTATTATTTCGGCTATGGCGCGGCGTCCAGCGAGGTCACGGTCGATCTGCTGACCGGCGAATACCGGGTGGACCGGGTCGATATCCTGCATGACGTGGGCCGCTCGTTGAACCCGGCGATCGATATCGGTCAGATCGAGGGCGGCTTCATTCAGGGCATGGGCTGGCTGACCACCGAGGAATTATGGTGGGACGATGCGGGCCGCCTGCGCACCCACGCGCCCTCGACCTACAAAATCCCGGCCTGCGGCGACCGCCCGAAGATCTTCAATGTCGAGCTGCTGGCCGGCGCCACCAACCGGGAAGAGACCATCTACCGCTCAAAGGCGGTCGGCGAGCCGCCCCTGATGCTGGCAATGTCGGTACTGCATGCATTATCGGATGCGGTGGCCAGCGTGGCGGACTATAAAATATGCCCGCGGCTGGACCCGCCGGCGACGCCCGAACGGGTGCTAAAAACAATCGACGCGTTGACCAAGGGAGAAACGACATGAGCCCCGCCACTGCGCCCCGTCTGGAACTCCGCAAAGTCAGCAAGAGCTTTCCCGGCGTGCTGGCCAACGATTCGGTCGACCTCAACGTCAAGCCGGGCGAAATCCATGCGCTGCTGGGCGAGAACGGCGCGGGAAAAAGCACGCTGGTTAAAATCATCTACGGCGTCCTGCACGCCGACGAGGGCGAGATGCTATGGGAGGGTAAGCCGGTCCGGGTTGCCGATCCGCACGCCGCCCGCAATCTCGGCGTCGGCATGGTGTTCCAGCATTTTTCGCTGTTCGAGGCGATGACGGTGCTGGAAAACATCGCGCTTGGCATCGAGAACCCCGGCGACATGAAGGCGTTGGCCGAACGGGTGGTCGAAATCTCCCACGCCTACGGCCTGCCGCTGGATCCGGCCCGCGAAGTCCATACTCTGTCGGTGGGCGAGCGTCAGCGTATCGAGATCGTACGCTGCCTGCTGCAGAACCCCCGGCTGCTGATCATGGACGAGCCGACCTCGGTGCTGACCCCCCAGGAGGTGGAGCGCCTGTTCGAGACCCTGCGCCAGCTCTCGGCCGAAGGCGTGTCGATCCTCTACATCAGCCACAAGCTGGACGAGATCAAGGTGCTGTGCGACCGCGCCACGATCCTGCGCGGTGGCAAGGTGGTCGATTCCTGCGACCCGAAGCAGGAAACAGCGAAATCCATGGCCGCGATGATGATCGGCGCCGAAGTGCGCTCTGTGTCGCGCCGCGAGGGTACATCGTCCGGGAAAGTCCGGCTCGAAGTGCAGGGGCTGAACCTGGACGCGGATCATGCCTTTGGTGTTTCGTTGAAGGATGTCACTTTCTCGGTGCGCGAGGGTGAAATCTTCGGCATCGCCGGGGTTGCCGGCAACGGCCAGAACGAGCTGTTCCAGGCGCTGACCGGCGAGCGGCCGGTTCATATCGCCCAGGAAATTCTGATCGACGGCGTCCCGGCCGGGCGCATGGGCGCGGCGGCGCGGCGGCATCTGAGCATGTGCAGCGTGCCCGAAGAGCGCAACGGCCATGCCGCGGTGCCGGAAATGTCGCTGACCGAGAACTTCATCCTCAGCGGCTACCGGCGCATGAATCTGCTGGCCGGCGGCTTCATCCGCAATGACGCCGCCGAGGCGTTGTCGCGCCGCGTGGTAGAGGAATTCAACGTCAAAACCGCCGGCATTGGCGCCTCGGCGGGCAGCCTGTCGGGCGGCAACCTTCAGAAATTTATCGTCGGCCGCGAAATCGTGCAGAACCCCGGGGTGCTGATAATTTCCCAGCCCACCTGGGGCGTCGACGCGGGTGCGGCCGCCGCCATCCACCAGGCGCTGTTCACCCTGGCCGAGAACGGCTCCGCCGTCATTGTGATCTCGCAGGATCTCGACGAGTTGCTGACCCTGTCTGACCATCTGGCGGTAATCAATCTGGGCACCTTGTCGCCCGGCATGGTGACGGCGAAAGCCTCGATCGCCGAAATCGGCCTGCTTATGGGCGGGCTACACGGAATGACAGAGCACCAGCCGAACGGAGGGAACGCCAATGTCGTATAAAATCGAAAAGCGCCAGGAACTCGACCTGCGGATGTTCTACCTGACGCCGGTGCTGGCGGTGGCATTGACTGTCTTTACCGGTTTCATGCTGTTCTTCTTCATGGGATACGATCCCTTCCTGGGCGTTTATTACTTCTTCATCTCACCGCTTCTTAACCTTTATAGCCTGGCCGAGATTGGCCTGAAGGCCGGACCGCTGATCCTGATCGCGGTCGGGCTGGCCATAGGCTTCCGCGCCAACGTGTGGAATATCGGCGCCGAGGGCCAGTTGACCATGGGCGCGGTGGCGGGCGGTGGGCTGGCGCTGACCCTGATCGACGTTCAGGGATTCTGGGTGCTGCCGCTGATCTGTATTGCCGGCATCCTGGGCGGCATGGCCTATGCGGCAATCCCGGCCTTCCTGAAGGCGCGCTGGGACGTCAACGAGATATTGACCAGCCTGATGCTGACCTATGTGGCGACGCTGTTTCTCAGCACCCTCGTCTTCGGCCCCTGGAAAGACCCCTTGGGCTTCAACTTCCCGCAATCGGAAATGTTCGGGGACTCCGCGATCCTGCCCATCGTGCTGGCGGGCACGCGGCTGCATCTGGGCGTCATTGTCGCCCTGCTGGTGGCGGTGACCGGCTGGGTATTGATGACCCGCACCATCATCGGATTCGAGATCCGCGTGGTCGGCCAGGCGCCGGCGGCGGCCGCCTTCGCCGGTTTCAGCCGCAAACGGATGATCTGGATGTCGCTGCTGACCAGCGGCGGACTGGCGGGCCTTGCCGGGCTGTTCGAGGTCGCGGGACCGATCGGCCAGTTGATCCCGTCCATATCGCCCGGCTACGGCTTTACCGCGATCATCGTCGCCTTCCTGGGGCGGCTGCACCCGATCGGCATCATCGGCGCCGGTCTTATCATGGCGCTGTCCTATATCGGCGGCGAGAATGCCCAGGTAGAGGCCGGCATGCCGCAGGCCGTGACCGGCGTGTTCCAGGGGCTGCTGCTGTTCTTCCTGCTGGCCTCGGACTTCCTGGCCCGCTACCGGATCCGCCGCGACGCTCCGGCGCCCCGAACCGAAACGCGCAAGGAGGCGCTGGCCCAATGAACGATGCACTCGTCCTTGGCCTGATCACCATAATCAGCGCGGCGACGCCACTATTGCTGGCGGCCCTTGGCGAGCTGGTGGTGGAGCGTTCCGGCGTGCTGAATCTTGGCCTTGAAGGCATGATGCTGGCCGGCGCGGTGACCGGTTTCGCCGTCACCGTGACCACCGGCAGCCCCACACTGGGCATCATATGCGCGATGGTGGCCGGCATGGCGATGGCCTTCGCCTTCGGGGTGCTGACCCTGTCACTGATGGCCAACCAGGTCGCGACCGGCCTGGCGCTGACGATTTTCGGAGTCGGGCTGAGCTCGCTGGTAGGCGCCGGCTTCGTCGGCATTACCGTCGCCCCCCTGCCGAAGCTGGACATCCCGGGCATCAGCACATTGCCGGTAATCGGGCCGTTGCTGTTCAGCCACGATATCCTGATTTACGCGTCGATCGCCCTGACGGGCGGCGTCGCCTGGTTCCTGAAGCGCAGCCGCGGCGGCATGATTCTGCGCGCCGTGGGCGAGTCGGACGAATCCGCCCATTCCATCGGCTATGACGTGATCCGCGTGCGCTATATGGCGGTGCTGTTCGGCGGACTGATGGCCGGGCTGTCCGGCGCCTTCCTGTCACTCAGCTATACGCCCCTGTGGATCGAGAACATGACCGCCGGGCGCGGCTGGATTGCGCTGGCGCTGGTGGTGTTCGCGACATGGCGGCCCTGGCGGGTGCTGTTCGGCGCCTATCTGTTTGGCGGCGTGACGATCCTGCAGCTAACATCCCAGGCGGCCGGCTGGTTCGATATTCCAGCCCAGGTCATGTCGATGCTGCCCTATGTCGCCACGATTCTGGTACTGACGATCATTTCCGCCGGGCCCTGGCGGGCGCGGCTAAACGCGCCGGCCTGTCTGGGCAAGCCTTTCAGACCTGCCTCTTGACCCGGGGGGCGAATCCCGTTTCAGTGTCATCAAACCAATCGAAGAACAGGGAGACCTATCAATGAACGACTTCAACTTTACACGACGTACATTCCTGGCCGGCTCGTCGGCTGTTGCCCTCACCATGGGCGCCCCGCTGGCCTTCGGCGCGGAACCGACCAAGATCGGCTTCGTCTATGTCGGGCCGGTCGGCGATCATGGCTGGACCCATGGCCACGATCTGGGCCGCAAGGCGGTCGAGGCTAAATTCGGCGACAAGGTGAAAACCACCTTCGTCGAGAACGTGGCCGAGGGCCCCGACTCCGAGCGCGTTATCCGCCAGCTCGCCAGCAGCGGTCACCAGCTAATCTTCACCACCTCCTTCGGCTTCATGAACCCGACCATCAAGGTCGCCAAGCAGTTCCCGAAGGTCATGTTCGAACATGCCACCGGCTACAAGACCGCGCCGAATGTCAGCGTCTACAACGCCCGCTTCCATCAGGGCCGCGCGGTGATCGGCACGATTGCCGGGCATATGTCGAAAAGCGGCGTCGCCGGCTACATCGCCTCGTTCCCGATTCCCGAAGTCGTGATGGGCATCAACGCCTTTACCCTGGCCGCCCAGAAGGTCAACCCGGACTTCAAGACCAAGGTGGTCTGGGTCAACAGCTGGTACGATCCCGGCAAGGAAAGCGACGCCACCAAGACCCTGATCGACCAGGGCGCCGACATGATCACCCAGCATACCGACAGCCCGGCGCCGCTGCAGGTTGCCGAAAACCGGGGCGTCTTTGGCTTCGGCCAGGCTTCCGATATGAAGTCTTATGCGCCGCGCGCGCAGCTGACCGCCATCCTGGACGACTGGTCCGACTATTACATCGACCGTGTCCAGGCCATCATGGACGGGAACTGGAAGTCGCAGAATGTCTGGGACGGCATGAAGGAAGGCATGGTGAAAATCGCGCCCTACGGCGACGCCATCACCGACGCCGCGAAAGCCGACGCCGAGAAGGTGCGGATCGGCATCACCGACGGATCGATGCATGCCTTCGCCGGGCCGATCAAAAACCAGGCGGGCGAGGAAGTTCTCGCCGCCGGTCAGTCGCTGACCGACGACAAGATGGCGACCATGGACTGGTACGTCGCAGGCGTGCAGAGCTGATCAAGGGCACGGCCGCGGGGAGCAATCCTCGCGGCCGGAGTCTATTGGGCAGCCGGCAGTTCCAGGCCGCTCACGGTTTCCGCCATCATCGGCGACACCCGTTCCACCAGAAAATCGGCGAAGGCGCGTACCTTGGCCGGCAGCAGGCGGCGATGCGGATAGAGCACGCCAAGCGTCAGCGAATCCGGCGGGAAATCGGCCAGGACGGGTTTCAGCCGCCCCTCGCGCAAATGATCCGCCACCTCCCAAACCGGTTTCAGAACGATGCCGTGCCCGGCGACCGCCCATTCGGTCAGCACGTCGCTGTCGTCGGCGTCCAGCCGTCCTCCGATATTCAGAGTCACCTTGCCCTTCGGGCTGTTCAGGATCCAGCGGTACTGGGTCGAACCCTGAAACCGCAGCAGCAGGCAGTTATGATCCATCAGGTCATCGGGTACGGCGGGCTCGCCATGGGCCTCCAGATAGGACGGCGCGGCGCACAAAAGGCGCGGGCAATCGGCGATCTTGCGAATGACCAGGCTGGAATCCGTCGGCACCGAAAGGCGCACGGCCGCATCCACCCCTTCCTTGATAAGGTCGAGCAAATGGTCCGACATTCGAAGCTGAATCTCGACATTGGGCGAGGCGGCCTGGAATTCCGGGATCAGCGGCGCCAGGATGCGACGCCCGAAAACCAGCGGCGCGGTGACCTTCAGCGTGCCTTGCGGCGCGGCCCCCGCCCCCGCAACGCTGGTTTCGGCCTGTTCGACCGCGCGCTGAACCTCAAGACAGGCCTCGTAATAGAGCATGCCTTGTTCGGTCGCCTGCACCTGGCGGGTGGTGCGGTTCAAAAGCCGCACCCCGACATGGCCCTCAAGCTGCTGTATGCGGTGGCTGACCACGGCGGGCGACAGGCGCAGATTGCGCCCGGCAGCCGAAAAACTGCCCAGCTCGATGACCCGCACGAAAACCCTGATATTCTCCAGAAGAGCCATTTTATCCCCGTCCAGCGGAAACCATGCCACTATTTTGTTTTTTTTGAAAGTGATACGAACTGTAAGGGCTAGCGCAGACAGTGCCTTGGGGATAGAAATTCTTGCTGGAGACGGCGGCGCGACCTCGTCCTTCGAGACGCCCTTCGGGCTCCTCAGGATGAGGACATAAACGGCGGAGCCTCATCCTGAGGAGGGCCACAGGCCCGTCTCGAAGGACGAGGTCGCTCGGTACTGTCGGGCAAAACCGGGATCTAGGGAGTAACCACCATGGACGCACTAATCACCGAATGGGTCGGCATGATGCTGCGCTGGCTGCATGTCATCTCGGGCATTGCCTGGATCGGCTCGTCCTTCTATTTCGTCCATCTGGACCTCAGCCTGCGCAAGCGCGACGGGCTTCCCGACGGCGTCGGCGGCGAGACCTGGCAGGTCCATGGCGGCGGTTTCTACCGCATGCAGAAATACCTGGTGGCCCCAGCCGAAATGCCGGAAGAACTGACCTGGTTCAAATGGGAGGCCTATGCCACTTGGGTCAGCGGCTTCCTGCTGCTGGCCGCCGTCTATTACACCAGCGCGGACCTCTATCTGATCGACCGGGGCGTGCTCGATCTCACCCCGATGACCGCCGTCATCGTCAGCCTCGTGCTGCTGGCCGCGGGATGGATCGTCTATGATCTGATGTGCCGTTCGCCGCTGGGCAAGAACGATACGCTGCTGATGCTGGTCGGCTTTGTGCTGGTGGTCGCCATCGCCTGGGGCTGCACGCAGATCTTCAGCGGGCGGGGCGCCTACATCCAGATCGGGGCGCTGGTCGGCACCATCATGGCCGCCAACGTGCTGATCGTCATCATTCCCAACCAGCGCAAGGTGGTGGCCTCGCTGCTGGCCCATGAGGAACCCGACCCGCGCCTCGGCAAGCAGGCCAAA
>JADFVY010000040.1 GCA_015222795.1 Pseudomonadota bacterium
CCAGCAAGGGTCGCCCCCAGCAAAATCGCGGCAGCCCGAGAGCGCTTGCCAGTGTCCAGCGCGTCCTTCGCCACGAATATAAACGGGTCCGGCGCCGGTACGGCGAACTCCCCGGCCGGCCTCGGCGCTTCGTCTATCGCAATATCGCGATACCGGTTGAGTCGTTCAACTACTTCCCCGGAAAGAGCGAGGTAATTGTCGCCGACGGCGATGTTATGGCCGCCAAAAACAAACCGGTTGAGAAGCGCGATCAACCGCGAGCGCCCCGCGGGCCTTGAACCGCGGAACGAGACGGCGCGACCGATGAAAATGCTCATCGGATGCCAGCCGCTACGTAGTCGGAAAGCGGACACCTCTTCCCAACGCCAATGTTCCTCCCTGCCATTGCGGATGCGCGCCAGCCCGGCTTCGTCAATCCGCAGGCCGTCCTCCACGCGTTGGCGCACGGCCAGCGGGAGCGCGACCTCCCAGACCAGCAGCGCCATCAGTAGCGGCGCCAAGATCGACACGGATATGTCGCGCGGTATATCGAGATTTACCGAAATGATCGCGCCGGCGCCCAGCGCCACCATTGCCGCAAGCCCCGTCGACAGGGCGACGCGCACCCAGAAAGCCTGGGCGTCGAACGGATAAAATATTTTTGGCATGGCGGCACCCTTCCCGACGCGTTGGACGGCACGCGAGTCGGCGCGCCGCGCTTCCCCAAGGTTGCGATATTCGGACTAAGGTTTCGTTAAAGGCGTGATTTAAGGCTAATTCAGCCTTGCCGGCCCTCATCTGCCCACGCCGCAGAACGCATCTCGGCCAGGCGGCTGGAAGTGCGTTTGTATTCTCCGGCGTGGGTTTTTCCCTTCACCAGACCCTCGGGCGCGGCCTCGGCGCTGGCGGCGAGGCGGGTGTGGTTTTCATAGAGGGCGTCGATCAGGGTGATGAAACGGCGGGTTTCGTTGCGCATGGTCTCGTCCATGATCGGCACGCCGTCGATCAGGACCATGCGGTAATGGCGGGCGATGGTCAGGTAATCCTCGGCCCCCAGGGCGGCGCGGCAGAGATCGTCGAAATGGAACCGGGCGATCCCGCGCGCGGCGGCCGGCACCTTCACGGCACGCGACTTGACGGTCAGCTCCTCCGGAACGGCCCCGACCCCGTCGGTGAGGTCGGCGAAGATGCCGTCGAGCGCCGCCGTCGCTTCGTTACCCAGTGGCGAATGCCAGACCTCACGGCCTTCCAGTCGCGCCTGGCGATAATCTTTTTGCGCCGACAATTCAAGGAGATCGAGCTTTTGCTTGATCACCCCTATGAACGGCAGGAACAGCTCGCGCTGCAGTCCGCCCCTGTACAGATCGTCGGGGGCGGTGTTGGTGGTGCAGACTATCACCACGCCGCGTTCGAACAGGGCCTCGAACAGGCGGCCCAGGATCATCGCGTCGGCGATATCGCGGACCTCCAGCTCATCGAAACAGAGCAGCCAGACATTCTCGGCGATGGCGTCGGCCACCAGGTCGATCGGGTCCTCGCGATCGCCGGACTTCTTTTGCACCTTGCGCCAGCGATGCAGCGCCTCATGCACCTCGATCATGAACTGGTGAAAATGGACGCGGCGCTTGCGCGTCAGCGGCGCAGCCTCGATGAACAAATCCATCAGCATCGATTTGCCGCGCCCGACCGGGCCGTAAAGATAGAGACCCATCGGCGGGTCCTCACGCCGGCGGGCCAGGCCCAGCACGGCTTTCCAGCCGGATATGCCGCCGGCGGGCTCGTAATGCGTCAGCGCGCGGCAGAGCGATTGCAGTTTTTCCGCGGCCAGTTCCTGTATGGGGTCGGGCTGCAGCACGCCGTCCCGCACCAGTTGCCGGTATGCGAAAAGGGGCCCTTCCATCTTCGCGCCCTCAGCGGGCGCCGGAGATCTGCAGGATTTCGGCGGTAACATAGGATGAGACGTCGGACAGCAGCCAGACGATCCCCTCTGCGACCTCTTCGGGCGTGCCGGCGCGGCCCATGGGAATAAGGTGCGCCTCTTTCTCCACGCGCCGCTCCAGGCCAGAGGAATGTTCGTGAATATCGGTGTCGATAATGCCCGGCGCCACCGCATTTACACGGATGCCTTCCTTGACGACCTCCTTGGCCAGCCCGATGGTCAGCGCATCGACCGCGCCCTTCGCGGCCGCGTACCAGACGTAATAGTTTGGGCTTCCCAGCTTCGCGGCGATTGAGGAGACGTTAACGATGGCCCCGCCCTTTCCATCGTAGCGCGTCGACATCCGCCGCACCGCCGCGCGGCTGGCCCAGATCGTGCCATAGACACTGGCATCGATGCAGGTGCGGATGGTTTCCGCCGGTGCGCTGTCCAGGCGGTCGACCTTGCCGGTTATGCCGGCATTGTTGACCAGTGCCGTTAACGTGCCAAGTTCCCTGTCCACGGCCTCGAACAGCTTTTCCGTCTCCGTCTCGCTGGCGGCATCGCATTTCACGGCGAGCCCGCGCTGGCCGGCGGCCTCGATATCGCGGACCACGGTGGCTGCCGCAGCTTCGTTCGATAGATAGGAGATTGCAACGTCATAGCCCCGCTGCGCCAACATGCGTGCCGTGGCCGCGCCGATGCCCCGGCTACCGCCGGTGACTATCGCGATTTCGCTCATTCCGCCGCCCGCGCCGCCGGAGCGAACTCAGCCTCCATCTCGCGCCGGAACCGCACCGCATGGGTCGTCTCGTCGATTTCAACATCCCGCCAGCGCACCGGCTGGCCCGCCGCAATCGGGTTTTTCAATTTCACGTCATGGGCCAAGCCCAGCGGCAGCCCACCCAGCGCCATGCTGTCGGCGGCCGGCATCAGCTTGCCCCAGACCGTCGAACCGCCCTCGCCATCCAGCATCTCGCCTGCGGCAAGGGCGCGCTTGGCAGTGGCAACCACGTCGCCGCGCCAGCCGGTGGGGGCGCCCGTGGCCTCTCCGCGCAGGGCCGCGCTGGCGACCGATATGCCCAGCTCCAACCCGATCAGGTGCCAGGGCTTGTACATGGCGGTGTAGTGGCCCGTGTCGTCGGTAATCAGCCCGTATTCGGCAAAACATCGCGCCGCGTAATCGTCTCGGGCGGCGAAGGTCACGTAAACGCCCCAGCGCAAGTCGTTTGTCACGTCTGAGCCGTCGCGGTTCAGGCAGGAAATCACCTCCACCATGCCGCGGCGTTCCAGCAGGCCGCCATCGGCCTTCGGTTTCAAAAGCTTCGCCAGTTCATGCGTGCCGACCGCCGGAAAAGTCAGGCCGTCACTGGGGCAATCCAGATCGCAGGCATTGGCGACGGCGGCCATTTCGATGCCCGATTTGGTGCCGTCCAGGAAGGAATTGAACATCTTGGGGTTCATGCCACCCTCGGCCGCGCGCTCAGGCGTGATGCCGTAATAGTCCCAGACCGTCTTGTCGGTGGAGGCATGATATTCCGGTAAGTATTTTGTGCCCTTGCCGGCCGCCACCACCTCGAAGCCACAAGTCCGCGCCCAATCCACCTGCTCGGCGATCAGGGCCGGCTGGTCGCCATAGGCCAGCGAATAAACAATCCCGGCCTCGCGCGCGCGTTTCGCCAGCAGCGGGCCGGCCAGCGCGTCGGCCTCGACATTCACCATCACGATATGGCGCTGATATTTGCAGGCCAGTTCCACATGGCGAATGCCGGCGGCGGGGCTGCCCGTGGCGTCAATCACCACGTCCAGCCCGTCGGCGGCGATCAGCGCCTCGGCATTATCCGTGACATGGGTGGAGCCCGATTTCAGCGCATCGGCGAAGGAAACTGCGGCATAGCGTTCCGGCTCCCAATCGATACGCCGCAGGTTTTCGCGGGCACGTTCGGGCGCCAGGTCGGCAATGCCGAGAATATGGAACCCGGCGACCCGGCGCGCCTGGCTCAGGAACATCGAGCCAAATTTGCCGCCGCCGATCAGCCCAACGCGGACCGGCCGACCCTCGGCCGCGCGTTCGGCCAGCATGCTGTGGAGATTCATGGTCTTGTTGCTCCCTCGAAATTCGACCGAGTCATTGCGTAACCGCCGCCACCGCTCACGGCAGGCGCAGCAGTACCGGCAGGATTTCCAGGTTTTGCAGCCAGCCGATGAAAGCGAACAGTGGCAAGGACAGGAAAAAGCCGGATGCGTCACGCGCCGCCAGATAAACGTTGCGCGGATAGCCCATCGGCTCGTCGGCCTCCCGCCACAGCTTGGCATCGGGAATCCAACGCGGCACGCGGGCGACGTAATCCCGGTAGATCTGGCCATGGCGCGCCGAAAGATGTTCTTCCTCGCGGGCCACGATCATCCGATAATAGACGACGTAAATCGTCCCGATCACCAGGGCCGGCGTCACCATGCCGGTGCAGAATCCAATGCCGATCGCGCCGATGAAACTGAAGACGTAAAGCGGATTACGTGTCGTCGAATAGGGGCCGAGATCGACAATAATGCGGGCCTTGTGTCCGCCAATATAGGCCGCCGACCAAGTGCGGCCCAGCACGCACAGGATAATCAGGAAATAGCCGGCCCAGCGTAGCGTCTGGGGCAACAGCCCGTCGGTCCCCCACATCGACTGCGTAACCAGCAACACGGCGGCAAACAGGATCGCGACGACGCGCGTTTCCTTGATGCGCGACTTGTGCATCGCCGGCAACGGTGCCGCCGGCTGTGATTCGCCTGGCGCGGCCGAGGATGAACTGGCGGCGGGTTTCTTCGGGCTTGCCGGCCTGGGGCGGGATGCCTGTTGGTTTTTGGGTTTTTTGGGTCTGCTGCTCATTTTTATATTCCCAATCTGCTCGTCGGCAAGGCGAGCGGGAAACTAGTACCCGCAAGGCGCCGGCGCAAGGTCAATCGCCATCCAGCGCCGCGCGCATCAGGCGCGCAAGGTCGGCGTTTTCACCGTCTCCGGGCGCTTCGAACGCCGCGATCACGCGGTGGCGATCCTCGACGGGTCGGTTCTGGCTCAGCTTGAACTTGCCCTCGATCCGCTCGATCGGCATCTCGAATGCGACGATGCCGCGGCTCATGCGATCGGTGAAATCCGCGTCCTGACCGTCGAGAGACCATGCATCGCCTTCATACTCCCGGACCAACCGGTCCAGAAGCACGCGAACCTCACCCGCATCCTCGATCACGCGTGGCGCGCCGTAGACATGAACGGCGGCATAATTCCACGTCGGCACGGCCTGTTTCGATTCATACCAGCGCGGCGAGACGTAGGCGTGCGGGCCGGAAAACACGGCGAGCATTTCTGTCTGCCCATCGATGGGCTTCCAGTGCGGATTGCCGCGCGCGAAATGCGACAGCAACCGGTCGCCATCCAGCAGAAAGGGCAGGTGAGTGGCGAACGGCGACCCTTCCAACTCGCCAACCAGCAGGCCGAACGGATTGGCGCGGATCAGCGTATTTAGCGCCTCGCGGCCTTCAACGGAGAAATGTTTCGGGACATACATCGACGCAGAATAGCCTCAGCCCTGGCGCTGCACCATAAGCTTCTTGATCTCGCCGATCGCCTGGGCCGGATTCAAGCCCTTGGGGCAGGTCTTCGAGCAGTTCATGATGGTGTGACAGCGATAGAGCCGGAACGGGTCTTCGAGCTGGTCCAGCCGCTCACCCACCCGCTCGTCGCGCGAATCCACAATCCAGCGATAAGCCTGCAGCAAAACGGCCGGGCCCAGATAACGGTCGCCGTTCCACCAGTAGCTGGGGCAGGACGTGGTGCAGGAAAAACACAGGATGCACTCGTAAAGCCCGTCCAGCTTCTTGCGGTCCGTCGGCGACTGCAGCCGCTCGCGCTCGGGCGGCGGGGTATCCGCCTTCAACCAGGGCTCGACCGAGGCCAGCTGCGCATAGGCCGTGTTCAGGTCGGGCACAAGGTCCTTCACCACATCCATGTGCGGCAAGGGATAAACCTTCACGTCGCCCTTCACCTCGTCGGTATATTTTGTGCAGGCCAGCGTATTGGTGCCGTCGATATTCATGGCGCAGGAACCGCAGACCCCCTCGCGGCAGGACCGCCGGAAGGTCAATGTCGGATCGATCTCGTTCTTTATTTTGTTCAGGGCATCCAGAACCATCGGGCCAACGCCATCGAGGTCAATCTCGTAAGAATCCACGCGCGGGTTCTCGTCATCGTCCGGCGACCAGCGATAAATGCGGAAGGTGCGAACGCGCGTCGCGCCCTCGGGCGCGGGCCAGGTCTTGCCGGCCCTGACCCTTGAATTTTTCGGCAGATTGAATTCGACCATTCGCTTACGCCCGCACCGTCAATAAACCCGCGCCTTGGGCGGGAATGCCTGGACGTCGTTGGTCAGGGTGTTCATATGCACCGGGCGGTAATCGATCGCCACCTTGCCGTCCTCGCCGCACCAGGCGATGGTATGTTTCATCCAGTCTTCGTCGTCGCGGTCCGGGAAATCCTCGCGGGCATGGGCGCCGCGCGATTCCTGGCGATTATGCGCCGACTCGATGGACACCTTGGCCTGGAACAACAGATTGTCGAGCTCCAGTGTCTCGGCCAGGTCCGAATTCCATATCATCGAGCGGTCGGTCACCTTCAAATCCTGCCGCTTCGACCAGACTTGCTCCATCGCCTCGACGCCCTCGCCCAGCACCTCTCCGGTGCGGAAGACGGCGCAATTGTTCTGCATGGTGCGCTGCATTTCGTCGCGCAGTGCAGCGGTGGAGGTTCCGCCATCGGCATGACGCAACCGATCCAACCGGTCGAGCGCCCGGCCCGCCGAATCCTGGGGCAGCGGGCGGGCGGGCTCTTCGGGGTCGATGATCTCGGCGCAGCGGTTGGCCGCGGCGCGGCCGAAAACCACGAGGTCGAGCAGCGAGTTGGAGCCGAGCCGGTTGGCGCCGTGGACGGAAACGCAGGCCGCCTCGCCGATCGCCATCAGGCCGGGCACCACCGCGTCCGGATCGCCGTCCTTCAGCGTCACCACCTCGCCGTGATAATTGGTCGGGATGCCGCCCATGTTGTAGTGGCAGGTCGGGATCACCGGGATCGGCTCGCGGGTCACGTCGACCCCGGCGAAGATGCGCGCGGTCTCGGAGATCCCCGGCAGCCGTTCGGCCAGGATATTCGGGTCAAGATGCTCGAGATGCAAGTGGATATGATCCTTGTTCGCGCCGACGCCGCGCCCTTCGCGAATCTCGATGGTCATTGAGCGGCTGACCACATCGCGGCTGGCCAGGTCCTTGGCCGAGGGGGCATAGCGCTCCATGAAGCGCTCGCCTTCCGAATTGGTGAGATACCCGCCCTCACCGCGCGAACCCTCGGTAATCAGGCAGCCGGCGCCGTAGACGCCGGTGGGGTGGAACTGCACGAATTCCATGTCCTGCATCGGGATGCCGGCGCGCAAGGCCATGCCGCCGCCGTCGCCAGTGCAGGTATGGGCCGAGGTGCAGGAAAAATAGGCGCGCCCGTAACCGCCGGTCGCCATGACCGTCGTCTTGCCGTGAAAACGGTGAATCGAGCCGTCGTCCAGGTTCCAGGCGATGACGCCGCAACAGACGCCCTCTTCGTCCATGATCAGGTCGATGGCGAAATATTCAACGAAAAATTCCGCGTTGTGGCGCAGCGACTGCTGATAAAGCGTATGCAGGATCGCGTGACCGGTGCGGTCGGCCGCCGCGCAGGTGCGCTGGGCCGTGCCCTCGCCAAACCGCGTGGTCATGCCGCCGAAGGCGCGCTGATAAATCCTGCCGTCGGCGGTGCGACTGAAGGGAACGCCGTAATGTTCCAGTTCGATGACCGCCTGCGCCGCCTCGCGGCACATATATTCGATCGCATCCTGGTCGCCCAGCCAGTC
>JADFVY010000041.1 GCA_015222795.1 Pseudomonadota bacterium
ACCAACCTCAAAGCCGCATAGGCCATTCAAACGAGTAAACAATGAACCCTGAAACCTTAAAGCCGACAGACTGCTAGTGGTCTGTATCAGATCACCTGGAACCGGTCCTGTTCAGTTTGATCAGATAAAATTGTTCGACATTAGAAGAAGATAAAGCGCTACCCCGCGCTTTGCAGGGCGTTATCCTGTATCCAGTCCTCGACCATGCCCTTCACCAGAAACGTTACCACCGAGACCACTTCGGGGCCGTGCTGGTTGCTTGGCGAAATGATGATGGTGCCGTTACTCCATAGCACGGCGCGTACCTGGGCTCCATTCGGATGGGCCGGCAAGGGTAATTTGCCCACATACCGGACCTCGACATCGATCGAAGAGAAACAGTCGGTTTCGCGTGGCAGGGAACTGATTCTGAGATAAAGCGCGTAATCGTAACCGTCCAGGGAAAACCCGGCGTTTCCGATACCCTTCTTAACGGATTCGATCAGATCGGGTATGCGCAACCCGCAGGAGCGGGCGTCCTTGTCCAGCGGCTCAACCGTTATTTCAAGATTCGTGACACCACGCAGAGTGCCGTGGACGGTCTGCGCGGCGGCATCATTAGCAACGCCCAGCGTCAAGCCAACAACTGTTATCGCAAAAATAATTTTAAAAAATTTGATGTCCAAAAGTCTGTCCACTTACTCAATTCATTGTTTATTACAGCACCCCACCTTGCCAACCGTTAATCGGCCAATTGCTTATCCGCGTAATGTCTCACAGAGACGTTAACCTTTGGTGACTCCATGATTGGATTCGATGCAATTTTCACGGGAATGTCGCGCGAAGACATTCCCGATGATACGGCGGAGTTCAGAAGCTGCAGTTAAATGAAGGAGATAGAGGACGACGGTGCGTCTATTCCCACTCGATGGTGCCGGGCGGTTTTGACGTTACGTCATAAACCACCCGGTTGATGCCGCGGACCTCGTTGATAATCCGGGTACCCACATGGGCCAAAAACGCGTGGTCGAACGGGTAAGAATCCGCCGTCATGCCGTCAGTGGAGGTGACGGCGCGTAGCGCGCAGACATGATCGTAGGTACGCGCGTCGCCCATCACGCCGACGGTTCGCACCGGCAACAGCACCGCGAAAGCCTGCCAGATAGCATCATAGAGCCCGGCATTAAGGATTTCCTCGCGGAAAACAGCGTCCGCGCGCCGCAGAATATCGAGCTTTTCGCGGGTTATGGCGCCGGGGATGCGAATCGCGAGGCCCGGCCCCGGGAAAGGATGACGCCCGACCAGAGAGTCCGGCATGCCCAATTCGCGACCGAGGTCACGAACCTCGTCCTTGAACAGTTCGCGCAGGGGTTCGACCAGTTTCATTTTCATGCGCTCAGGCAGACCGCCGACATTGTGGTGCGACTTGATGGTCACGCTGGGCCCGCCGATCGCCGAAACCGACTCGATGACATCGGGATAAAGCGTGCCCTGGGCAAGAAATTCCGCGCCGCCGACCTTGTGCGCCTCTTCGTCGAACACGTCGATGAACAGCCCGCCGATGATCTTGCGCTTCTTTTCCGGGTCGTCGACGCCTTCAAGTTTCCCGAGAAAAAGATCCTCGGCGTTTCGGTGGATCAGAGGGATGTTGTAGTGCCCGCCGAACAGGCTGACCACCTCCTCCGCCTCGTCCTGGCGCATCAGGCCGTGATCCACGAAAATACAGGTTAGTCGATCGCCGATCGCCTCATGGATCAGCACCGCGACCACCGACGAATCGACGCCGCCCGACAAGCCGCAGATCACCTTGCCGGTCTCGCCAACCTGCTCGTGAATCCGCGCGATCGCCTGGTTCTTGAAGGCCGCCATAGTCCAGTCGCCGGAACAGCCGCATATGTTATGCGCGAAATTGCTCAACAGCCTGGCGCCATGCGGCGTATGCACGACTTCGAGGTGGAACTGCACGGCATAGAAGCGGCGTTCGTCGTCGGCGATGGCCGCATAGGGCGCGCCGTCGCTGGTGGCGACCACGCGAAATCCATCGGGGATACTCACGATGCGGTCGCCATGGCTCATCCAGACCTGTTCGCGGTCGCCCTTTTTCCAGACGCCCTCGAACAACCCGCAATCGTCGACGACATCGACGAAGGCGCGGCCGAATTCCTGATGGTCGGAATTCTGTACCTCGCCACCCAGCTGCGCGCAGATGGTCTGCTCGCCATAGCAGATGCCCAGCACCGGCAAGCCCATCTCGAACACGCAATCGGGGGCGCGCGGGCTGGTCACCTCGGTGACGCTGGCCGGGCCGCCTGACAGGATGATGCCCTTCGGCCCGAAGGCTTCGATCTTCGCCCGATCGAGACTGTTGTAAGGGTGGATTTCGCTATAGACCCCCGCCTCGCGCACCCGGCGCGCGATCAGCTGGGTCACCTGGCTTCCGAAGTCGATAATAAGGATGCGGTCTGTCATGCGAAGGATTTACGTGAGTCGCGCGCCAAGCGCAAGCGGCGCGCTGTCGCGGGGCGCCTACTCCACCCCCTTGCGGCCCAGCCTCTCCTTCAAAATCCCACTATCCTCAATAATTTCGCCCACCAGATGCTCGCGGCGGTACGCCATCACATGCACCCCGCGGACGCCGGGGATTTCCCGGATCTGCTGGATCAGATCGATGCAGAGTTTCTTGCCCTCCTCGCCGGGTTTTTCGGCGCGCTCCAGGCGCTCGACGACTTCGTCGGGGATATGGATGCCGGGCACGTTGCTAAGCATCCAGCGGGCCGATTTGGCCGAGGCTAGCGGCCCGACGCCGGCCAGGATGAAGACCTTTTCGTCCAGCCCCATGTCGCGCACCCGCTCCATGAAGCGGCGGAAGACCGCGACATCGAATATATAGTTGGTCTGGATGAAGTCGGCGCCGGCCGTCACCTTCTTGGCCAATCGGTCGGCCCGCCATTCCAGCGGCGGGATGCAGGGGTTCTCCGCGGCGCCCAGGAAGATTTGCGGCGGCGTGGTCAGCTTGCGGCCCGACAGGAAGGCGCCCTCGTCGCGCATGGTGCGCAGCGTGCGCAGCAGCGACAATGCGTCGAAATCGAACACCGGCTTGGCGCCCGGCTGGTCGCCGACACCGACGCCGTCGCCGGTCAGGCACAGGATACTGCCGACCCCCGTCGCCGCCGAGCCCAGAACATCGCCCTGGATGGCGATGCGGTTGCGGTCGCGGCAGGCAATCTGCAGAACCGAGCCGATGCCGTGGCGCGCCAGAATGGAACATATTCCCATCGAGGACATATGGCAGTTGGCGCCCGAGGCGTCGGTGGCGTTGAGCGCGTCAGCAACGTCCCACAGGGACTCGGCGGCCTTGAATACGTCGCGTGGATCGGCCGAGTCGGGAGGGTTCAGCTCGGCGGTGACGGCGAATTCACCACGCCGCAGCACGCGCTCCAGGATCGAAGCCGACTTGTGACCCTCGGGCGGGACCAACGGCGGGTCGATCGTCGGATCGAAGGGTTCGCGTTCGTGAAAAGCGGGCATTAAACCTGTTCCTTACCATCTTCCGGCTTGCCGCCGGCTTGGCCTTTTTCCGGCTTATCACCGGCCGGTTTTTCTTTTCCCACCTCGGCGTCGTAGACCGAAGTGCGCTGCCGCGACCACTGAACCGAGAGCGCCGAGTCGGGCTCGAAGGCGATCGGTGCGGCGGCGGGCTCAATTTCGCGCGCCTTGCGGAAGGAGCGGGCCAGCATATGTTTCGACGGATCGGCGGATTGCCGGGCCTCGCGCTGTAAGGCGGCCTTCTCGCGGGCCACGCGCAGCCAACTGGACGAACCTTCCAGTTCGCGGTTCACCGGGGGCTGCACGACGCGGATGCGGTCCAGCCCCTCGGGCATGCGCTGGGCGCCGTCCCAGGCCTCCACCCAGACGCAGCGCATCGCCGGGCGAACCTCGCAATTGCCGTTCTCGCGCACCCCACCGCAGGGGCCATTGCGCAGGTTTTTGGGGCAGTTCATCGGGCAGGACATGCCGGTCGACGACAGCACGCACTGGCCGCACATCTTGCAATCGAACAGGAAGCCCTTTGTGGTGCTCTCCAGGAAGGCGAATGGGGTTTCCAGCCGCTCATACCCGATGCGGCGGAACAACGGATCGAGGGCGACGATAATCCCCTCGAACAGCCGATAAAGCCGAAGGAAAAAGCGCGAGCGGCGCGTGGCAAAAAGGCGAACGGCATACATGGATCTCGGCCCCGTCAACGAATGATGGCGGACGCTATCACGGCGCGGATGCGCGCGGCATCGGAACTGCGACGCCCTTATGATGAAATCGCGACTTGGAAGAAGTATGGTGGAACGGCGGCGGCTAAGCAGCGAACCTTCGGCTAATTGAACCAGATGAAGTATCTGAAGAAATCGCCGCCGAAGACGCGGGTGATCTGGCGCCATGTCTGGCCAGTCGTAAGCTCGCCTTCCTCCAGGTAAGGAACGGCGGCCGAACCCTGAATCAAAAGCACAATGTCGAATGTAGTGGGTTCGAGGAACATGCGGCGCATATTGATTCCCCGATCGAAGCGCCAGTGCGGCAGGAGCTTATTGCCCTGAAGAAGCGCCTCGAACTCGTCGAGGAACTGCATCCATCCCGCGATCCGCTCTTCCGTGACCCGCATCCGTGGCAAGACACCCGACTGGGCCGTATTGGGAATCCATTCGTTGCGGTCGTCGGTTTCGTCTTTGATCCGCCGCCAATTTTCACGACTGAACTGGATCATGGCCTCAAGATTCTCCAGAACCCTTTGCATACGTTCCGGCTCGATCACCGGCCAGTGGTTCAGGTGAACGAAAGCGACGAGATCAGCGATGCCGCCAAACGTAGCCCGATTCGTTAGCGAGTCCAATCGCTGGCGCTCCTGGCCTTCAGGCGTTTCCAACCATGCCTGGTACCTGATTTGGTACTCGGGCCAACTTTCCGCCGGCAGTTTTGCTGGAGGTTTCGGTCCCTCACCCTTTTCCTGTAGTTCCGCAAGCGCCTTCATCTCTTCTTCAAACAATACTCTCAACGGCAATCCAGCTCCGGGGAAAACGCCATGGAATGTCGCCTGGAACGCATCCCGCCAGTCATGCGCCAGCGGAAATTCGACGACCGCCATCAGGAGATGGATATAGGCGCGCAGCCAAGGGACGTCGCTTTCGTCGAAGTCCACCAGAAGCTTGCCGGCTTCCCGCTCATCGAGCCATCGCGCCTCGGCTACCGTCTTAAAGATCAGCCATAGCGCCTCGTCATCCGAACTTGCGCCGTCGCCATCAAGGTCAAGTCGAACCAGGCCGATATTTAGTGGCAGATCGACGGCGCCGCCGGAAATACCGGCCAGCGTGGTATCCGCAGCCGCGAGATCGTCGGCGAAACGCTGAAGCACCGCGCGAAACGCTTCGTAGGTCAGTTTGTCCGGATTCGGATTGTGGGGTACCGGAATTCGCAATATCGGCAGTCCCGCCAGGCCGGTGGGATCCTGATAGCTGCTTCGCAGCCCATATTGGTGGAGCGACTGGCCAAGATGTTCGATCGCCTGGAGGAACTGAACGGCACCTAACGCAAAACGGGCTTGATCGTCATCTGGCGCTTTCGCCAGGCGATCTCCCGCGACCACCGCCGCCTCGGCTGTCTTTCCGGCATAAAGGGCGGCCTGAACCTCTTCAACGAAATTGGTGGATGCGTGCGCGCTGCCCGTCCAACTCGCTAAAGTCGTCACGATCGCGACGCAACCGATTGACCGCCAATAGGCCATGATATGCCACCCTAAGTATCGATCGCATATTCACGCTGAGCGCCGAGTACCGCCATGACCTATATCAAATGCCCTTCGCTATTCTAGCCCTTTAAAATAACGGGGCCCGGCTTACGTTAGCGCGCGGTAAGCGTTCGGCCCACCGCGTCCTTCCAGCCGGCATATTTGCGTTCGCGCTCGGCCTCATCCATGGCGGGCGAGAACCGGCGTTCCAGCGCCCAGCTTGTGGCAAATTCGTCGGCGCCGGGATAGAAACCGGCCTGCATGCCGGCCAGCCAGGCCGCGCCCAGCGCCGTGGTCTCCATCACTTGCGGGCGGTCCACCGCCGCATTCAACAGATCCGCCAGACGCTGCATTGTCCAGTCGGAGGCCACCATGCCGCCATCGACGCGCAGCACGGTCTCTCCCGCCCCTTCCCAGTCGCCCTGCATCGCTTCCAGCAGATCGCGGGTCTGGTAGCAGACACTTTCCAGCGCCGCCCTGGCAAGTTCCCTGGGCCCGGTGGCGCGGGTCAGGCCATGGATTGCGCCGCGACAATCCGCGTCCCAGTAGGGCGCCCCCAGCCCGACGAAGGCGGGAACCATATAGACGTCCTGGTTGGCATCCGCCGCATCGGCCAGGGCGCCGGATTCGGCGGCGTCCCCGATGATCCCCAACCCGTCGCGCAGCCACTGTACCGCCGCGCCCGCAACGAAGATCGAGCCTTCCAGGGCGTATGTCGGTTTCCCGTCAAGCTGATAGGCGATGGTGGTGAGTAGCCGGTTGGTCGAGCGCACGGCCGAGGTCCCGGTGTTCAGCAGCGCGAAACAGCCGGTGCCGTAGGTCGATTTCATCATGCCGGGCCGGAAGCAGGCCTGACCGACGGTCGCGGCCTGCTGGTCGCCCGCGATGCCGGCGATGCGAATCGGCGCACCGAAGATATCGGCCTGCGTCTCGCCAAAATCGGCGGCGCTGTCCCGCACCTCGGGCAGAACCGAGGCCGGTACGCGGATCAGATCGAGCAGTTCCTCGCTCCAGCGCCCTTCATGGATATCGTAGAGCAGCGTGCGGCTGGCGTTGGTGGCGTCGGTGGCGTGCACGGCCCCGCCGGTCAGGCGCCACAGCAGGAAGCTGTCGACGGTGCCGAAGGCCAGCCGCCCGGCCTCCGCCGCCTCTCGCGCGCCGTCGACATTGTCGAGGATCCAGGCGATTTTAGTGCCGGAAAAATAAGGGTCCAGCAGCAGGCCGGTTTTGGCCGAGACGCCCTCTTCCCCGCCAGCCCGTTTAAGCCCCGCGCAGATATCGGCGGTGCGGCGGTCCTGCCAGACGATGGCCCGATGGATCGCCTTGCCGGTTTCACGGTCCCAGACGATTGTGGTTTCGCGCTGGTTGGTGATGCCGATGGCGGCGATGTCTTTGGCTTCCGCGCCGGCCTTGGCCATGGCCCCGCGGCAGGTCGCCAGCGTCGTGTTCCAGATATCCTCGGGCTCGTGCTCGACCCAACCCGAGTTGGGGAAATGCTGTTCGAATTCCTGCTGGTCCAGCGCGACAATACGATAATCGGGATCGAAAAGGATGGCGCGCGACGAGGTGGTTCCCTGATCTATCGCAAGAACATAGCCGGCCATCGCAATCTCCCCTGTCAGGCGACCGATCTGGTCAGCGCCGCCCGGTTATCGGTCAGCCACTGCTCCAGCTGGCCGGCCTCCCCGGTTGTCAGCCTAAGACCCAGCTTCGTGCGGCGCCACAATATATCGTCCGCCGTCATGGCCCATTCGGTGCGCACCAGATATTCAACCTCGCGCTGATAGAGGCCCGCGCCGAAATGGACACCCGGATCCTCCACCGCCAGTATATCGCGCGCACAAGTGCCATAAGTCCGGGCAAATCGCAGGATCAACGCGGCGTCGGCTTGCGGATAGTCATGCGCCAGCACAGCAACCAGTTCCTCGAAACCATCGATGCCGAAGTCCCCGCCCGGCAAGGCGGCGCCGCGAGTCCAGGGCGCCCCGGCTTCCCGCAGGTGGTCGCCAAGCTTTCCCAACGCATCCTCGGCCAAACGCCGGTAAGTGGTGATCTTGCCGCCGAATATGTTCAGAAGCGGCGCCTCGTCCGCCCCGCCCTCCAGTTCGAGAACATAATCCCGGGTGGCCTCCTGCGCCGCGCTGGATCCATCGTCATAAAGCGGCCGCACCCCGGAATAGCTCCAGACCACCGACGCGGGTTCGATCGGCTCGGAGAAATATTCGCTCGCCGCGCGGCACAGATAGGTGATCTCGTCCTGGCCGGCGGCGGCCGTGCCCGGATCGTCCTGGAAATCGACATCCGTGGTGCCGATCAGAGTGAAGTCGCCCTGATAGGGAATGGCAAAGATGATGCGTTGATCCGGATTCTGGAAAATATAGGCGCGTCCGTGGTCGAACAGTCGGGGCACGACGATGTGGCTGCCCTTGACCAGCCGCGTACGCGCTTGCGTCTTCGAGGGGATACGGTGCGTTATTACCTCGGAAATCCAGGGGCCCGCCGCATTGATCAGCAGGCGGGCGGTTATCGTTTGGCGGTGGCCGGTTGCGCGATCTTCGATCTCGACGGCCCAGTGATCGCCCTGCCGGGTCGCCTTCACGACCTCTGTCCGAACCCTGATGTCCGCGCCACGGCGCGCCGCATCGATGGCGTTCAACACCACCAGTCGCGCGTCATCGACACTGCAATCGGAATATTCGAACCCCGTCGTGAACACGGACTTAAGCGGCCCACCGGCCGGATCGCGGCGCAGATCGAGCGACCGGCAGGCCGGCAGAAGTTTCCGACCGCCAAGATGATCGTAGAGGAACAGACCCAGCCGAATCAGCCAGGCCGGCCGCAAACCCTTCTGATGCGGTAGCACAAAACGGATCGGCCAGATTATATGCGGCGCCATGGAGAGCAGCACTTCGCGCTCGATCAGCGATTCACGGACCAGCAAGAACTCGTAATGTTCGAGATAACGCAGCCCGCCATGGACCAGCTTGGTCGACGCCGACGACGTGCCGCTGGCAAGATCGTCTTTTTCCGCCAGAAAGACACTCACCCCCCGCCCGGCGGCATCGCGCGCAATGCCACAGCCGTTGACGCCACCACCAATGATGGCAATGTCATAGGGCTTGTCGGTCACACTATTCTCCGGCTAAATCCCGCATCGGGACAGATTCGTTTCAGTACGAAACGAACGTAACCGAAAACAACCGAACGTCAATTGAAAACTCAAAACGGGTCCGCAATTTCGATCCGCACATCGTTCTCGCGGCATATCCGCACGAGATTATCCGGCGGCTGGCGATCCGTGACGAAGCTTTCCATCTGGGAAATATGGCCTATCCGAACCGGCGCCGTGCGCTCGTATTTCATGCTGTCGGCCACCAGGATGGTATGGCGGGAGTTTTCAATTATCGCCTGGGCCACTTTCACTTCGCGATAATCGTAATCCAGAAGCGATCCATCCGCGTCGATCGCCGACGTGCCGATTACCGCGAAATCGACCTTGAACTGTCGGATGAAATCCACCGCCGCCTCGCCGACGACACCACCGTCCGAGCGCCGTACGATGCCGCCGGCCACGATTACGTCGATCTCGGGATTGCGCGAAAGTATGTTGACGACATTAATATTGTTGGTGATGGCCATAATACCGTGCTTGCCTTGCAGGGCCATGGCGACCTGCTCGGTGGTCGTGCCGATATTGATCAGCAGAGAGCAATTGTCGGGGATCAGCGAGGCCGCCTTGACCCCAATCCCGTGCTTTTGTTCGGCGGCCAACTCGCGGCGGGCATCATAGCCGAAGTTTGCCACGCCCGACGACAGCACGGCGCCGCCGTGCACGCGCTGAAGAAACCCGCGATCGCACAGATCGTTGAGGTCCTTGCGTATGGTCTGGGGCGTGACGTCGAACTGCTCCGCCAATACTTCAACGAGGATACGTCTCGATTTTCTGGCCAGTTCAATAATGTCCAGCTGGCGCGGCGCCAATGGTTCCTTCATGAATCCCCCCTCTATCCCACAATATATACCGATTATCGCAAAAACATGAAAATAACCAGTTAAAGAATAGGTTCATTTGTTTTTCAATTGACCTTCATATTTTTTCGGATGATAGTTCGACGGCTTCAAACAAAGGGAGACTTTCCAATGAAGACGAGATTAATGGCCGCTGTCGCTGGCGCGGCGCTGCTTTCGTTTGCCAGTACCAGTTTCGCTGGAACCGAGCAGGCCAAGAAATGGGTCAACGACGAATTCCAGCCTTCGACCCTCTCCAAGGCCGACCAGATGAAGGAGATGGAGTGGTTTATCAAGGCCGCCCAACCCTTCAAGGGCATGGAGATCAACGTGCTGTCGGAAACCATCCCGACGCATGAATACGAATCCAAGACCCTGACCAAGGCGTTCGAGGAAATCACCGGCATCAAGGTCAATCATCAGCTGCTCGGCGAGGGCGAGGTCGTCCAGGCCGTACAGACGCAGATGCAGACCAACCGTAACCTCTACGACGCCTATATCAACGACTCCGATCTGATCGGCACCCATTCGCGCCTGCAACTGGCGGTCAACCTGACCGACTGGATGGCCGGAGAAGGCAAGGACGCCACCCTGCCGACGCTGGATCTCGAAGATTTCATGGGCATATCGTTCACCACCGGGCCGGACGGCAAGCTCTACCAGCTTCCCGACCAGCAGTTCGCGAACCTCTACTGGTTCCGCTATGACTGGTTCCAGCGTCCTGA
>JADFVY010000394.1 GCA_015222795.1 Pseudomonadota bacterium
ATCGAGGCGATCATCCAGTGCGGCCGTTACGGCGTGCCGATCCATGCCTGCAGCCTGCCCACCGCCGGCGGCACCGCGCCGGTCACCATGCCGGGCACGGTGCTGATGGCGACGGCGGAAATTCTGGCGATGGTGACGCTGACCCATATCCTGGCCCCCGGCACGCCATTTATCGCGACGCCACTGATCTTCGCGCTGGACATGCGCAACGGGCGTTCGCTGCAGGCCAGCGTCGAGGCCCTGTCGGGCGCGGCCATGGCGGTGCAGGTCTGCAAGCGCGGTTTCGGCCTGATGACCCACACCTACGGATCGGGTTCCGACACGCCCGACCTTGGCGGCCAGTCGATGGCGGAACGGGCGCTGGTCAACTTCATCGTGGGCCAGTCGGGCGCGGATATCCTGGGCGGCGTCGGCCAGCTGGAATGCGCCACCGTGTTCAGCCCGATCCAGGCGATTATCGACAGCGAGCTGGGCGCGATGCAGCGGGCCTGGATGCGCACGCCCGAGGTGAACGACGAGACGCTGGCCTGGGAGCTGATGATGGACGTGCCCCAGGGCGGCCATTTCCTGGCCAACGAGCATACGCTGAAACATTGCCGCGACGTGTTCACGCCAAGCGCCTTCCTTAAGCTGGCGCGCGATCCCTACGAGGAGGCGGGCCGGCGCAACGAGATCGACAACGCCCGGGCGATTTACGACCGGCTGATGAAACGCGAAACGCCACCCGGCCTGCCGGACGGGGATGCGGTGGCCGAGATAAACCAGATCGTGGTTGCCGCCGACAAAGCGATACTGGATTGAGGAGGGTTGGGCCATGACAGGCACGCTGGACGAACGGCTGGACGCCATATTCGACGCGGTACTCGATTACGAGGATACGAAAACCGAGCGGCTGGTCCGCGAGGAACTGACCCATGGCACGGACCTGCAAGTCATCCTGAACGACGCCCTGATCTCGGCGATGGACGAGGTCGGCGACCTGTTCAGCGAAGGCGCCCTGTTCGTGCCGGAAATGCTGATGGCGGCCCGCGCCATGAAGGCGGGTCTGGAGGTGCTGCGGCCACTGTTGACCGACACCGACACCAAACCCGTCGGCACGATCGTGCTAGGCACGGTGCATCGCGACCTGCACGATATCGGCAAGAACCTGGTCGGCATGATGCTGGAAGGCGCGGGCTTCACGGTGATCAATCTGGGCGTCGACGTGCCGCCGGAGAAATTCCTCGAGGCCGTGCATGAGCATCACCCGGACGTCATCGGCATGTCGGCGTTGCTGACAACGACGATGCCGAACATGGGCAAGACCATCCAGCTGCTGCGCAAGGAAGGCTGGAACGGCCATATCATGATCGGCGGCGCCCCGGTCAACCAGGAATACGCCGACGCCATGGGCGCCGACGGTTACGCCGCCGACGCGCCAGGCGCGGTGGAATTGGCGCGACGGATGGTCGGGGGCGGCGTTCATACCAAGCGGCACTGATAAAGACTCATTCGACCGGTTTCCCTTGACCGCTCGTCAGGCG
>JADFVY010000395.1 GCA_015222795.1 Pseudomonadota bacterium
AAACTATCGACAACCCGTTCGGCACGAGGGTGTCACCTATGTCTTAGGTACAATCTGTTACCCATGTCTCCGGGTCGGACAGGGCGAAGGGTGGCGGAGAGAGAGGGATTCGAACCCTCGGAACTGTTACCAGCTCAACGGTTTTCGAGACCGTCCCATTCAACCACTCTGGCACCTCTCCGCAGGTGACCTGTTCTCACGGGCGCGGGGAAACTAGCGAAAAGCAATCGCCGCCGCAAGCCGTGATAATGGCCTCGACGAGGATATTGTCGTCCTATATCCTGATTACCAGATGATCGGACAAGCAAAGAAGGATGGTGCGGCGCATTTTCGCGGGCCTTTAAACGAATTGGCGGTTGACTTGGGCGCGCGCCTGAATATAGTGCCGCCACGTTTTGACGCGGGCCTTTGAGCGGCCCGCCTTTTGGTTTGGCCCGCCAAGCGCGGGCTCCTGAATACGGAAGCTGGACGGATGTACGCAGTTATCAAGACAGGCGGCAAGCAATACAAGGTTGCCAAGAACGATGTTATCCTGGTGGAAAAGCTGGCCGGTGAGGCCGGCGCCGCCCTGGAACTGGACGAGGTTTTGCTGGTCGGCGACGACAATGGCCAGACCGTCGGCGCCCCGCTGATCGATGGCGCGCACGTCGCGGCCACCGTGCTGGAGCAGACCCGCGGCGAGAAGATCATCGTCTTCAAAAAGAAGCGGCGCCAGAATTACCGCCGCAAGGCCGGCCATCGCCAGGACCTGACGGCGCTGAAGATCACCGATATCGTGACCGGCGGCAAGAAGAAGGTGGCGAAGGCCACAGAGCCAAAGGCGGAAGAGAAGAAGGTTGCGCCGAAGGCGGAAGTACAGAAATCCGCGCCGAAGGCGGAGGCCAAGGTAGCACCGAAGGCCGAGGCCAAGGCAGCGCCGAAGAAGGCTGAAGCCAAACCGGCCGCGAAGAAGGCGCCGGCCAAGAAGGCCGAAGCGAAGGCTTCCGCGAAGCCCGCGGCAGAGAAGAAACCGGCGGCCAAGAAGGCCCCGGCAAAGAAACCCGCCGCGAAGAAAAAAGACTGAGGAGTAACGATCGATGGCACATAAAAAGGCAGGCGGCAGTTCCCGCAACGGTCGCGACTCCGCCGGTCGCCGTCTCGGCGTGAAGAAATATGGCGGCGAAGTCGTCGTTCCCGGCAACATCATCATTCGTCAGCGCGGCACCAAGGTGCATCCCGGCGACAATGTCGGCATGGGCAAGGACCACACGATCTTCGCAGTCGTCGAAGGCCGCGTGAAGTTCCGCAAGACCCGTCTGCGCACGTCCGTATCGGTGGAACCGATCCCGGCGGCGGCTGAATAAATATTTCGGTGGGCGCCCCACCGAAGGTGGCGCCCATCGCTAGGACCGAGATTACGGAGGAGGGAGATGGGATGCCATCTCCCTCTTTTTTTGCCTCCTCCACCGGACCGGCCCCATGATGCCGACGCTTGAAACCGAGAGGCTGTTGCTGCGCCCCTTCCGCGAGGAGGATGCGCCCGCCGTGCATGAGCATTGCGAAAACTGGAATATCGCGCGAATGCTGACCCGCATCCCGCACCCTTACAGCCGCGATATCGCGGCGCGCTGGATTGCGTCCCACGCCGCGGAGTGGCGGAGCGGCGACGAGCATACATTCTGCATCGAATTTGACGGCAAGACAGTCGGCGCCATCGGGCTAAGGCGCATCTCGGCGGCAACTTACGAGTTGGGATACTGGCTGGGCGAACCCTTCTGGGGCAAGGGTATTGCGACGGAGGCGACACGGCGGACGATGGGCTATGCGTTTGAGGAACTGGGCGCGGAAAACCTCAGCTCCGGCCATTACGTGGACAATCCCGCATCCGGGCGCGTATTGGAAAAATGCGGATTCCGCTATACTAGGGACAGCATGGTGCCCTGCGATGCGCGCGGCGAGACGGTGGCGCACCGGAATTACGAATACAAACGGAATGAAATAGCCGACCAGGCGGAAAGATCATGAAGTTTCTCGATCAGGCAAAAATCTATATCAAGAGCGGTGACGGCGGCAATGGCTGCTCGGGTTTCCGCCGCGAGAAATATATCGAGTTCGGCGGCCCGAACGGCGGCGACGGCGGGCGTGGCGGCGACGTGATCGTGATCGCGGTCGACGGGCTGAACACGCTGATCGATTACCGGTTCCAGCAGCATTTCAAGGCCCAGAAAGGCAGGCCCGGACAGGGCCGCCAGATGACCGGCGCCAGCGGCAAACCGTCGATCATGAAAGTGCCCGCCGGCACCGAAATCCTGGACGAGGAAACCGGCGAGCCAATCGCCGACCTGACCGTGGTGGGCCAGGAGGTCGTGTTGCTGCGTGGCGGCGATGGCGGTTATGGCAATCTGCATTACAAATCATCGACCAACCGCGCGCCGCGCCGCGCCGATCCCGGCTGGCCGGGCCAGGAGATGACGGTCATCCTGCGGCTGAAGCTGATTGCGGATGCCGGCCTCGTCGGCCTGCCCAACGCCGGCAAGTCGACCTTCCTGGCGGCGTCCTCGCGGGCCAAGCCGAAGATCGCCGACTATCCCTTCACCACCCTGCATCCACAGCTTGGCGTGGTCTATGCGGAGGGGCAGGAATTCGTGCTGGCCGATATCCCCGGCCTGATCGAGGGCGCGCATGAGGGGCTGGGGCTGGGCGACCGTTTCCTGGGCCATGTGGAACGCTGCGGCGTGCTGCTGCACCTGATCGACGGAACCCAGGAGGATGTGGTCGCGGCCTACCGCACGGTGCGTGGCGAGTTGAAGGAATATGGCGGCGGGCTGGCCGAAAAACCGGAGATCGTCGGCCTCAACAAATGCGACGCCCTGCTGACGGAAACGATCGCGGAAAAAACGGCCGCGCTGGAAAAAGCCACCACCGCGCCGGTCCTTGTGCTGTCCGGTGTTTCCGGCGAGGGCGTGGATAAGGTATTGGCCGCCCTGCTGGCGGAGGTACGCCGCGACCGGGCCACCCGCGCGGCGGAGAAAGAAGCCGCCGAGGCCGCCGAATCCGGCATAGTGGAGGAAGGCTGGGCGCCATGACGGCGGCAAATAACACCAGCCCGCTGGACCGGCTGACACGGGCCAAACGCGTTGTCATCAAGATCGGCTCGGCGCTGCTGGTGGACCAGGAGAGCGGCGCCATCCGGCGCGACTGGCTGGCCGCCCTGGCCGACGATATCGCGGCCCTGCATGGCCAGGGCAAGCAGATCGCGGTGGTGTCTTCGGGCGCGATCGCGGCGGGGCGCCGGCATCTGGGGCTGACCGGGCGCGCCCTGCGGCTGGAGGAAAAACAGGCCGCCGCGGCGACCGGCCAGATCCGCCTGGCGCACGCCTATGAAGAGGCGCTGGCCCGCCACAAGATTACCGTGGCGCAGGTGCTTCTGACACTGGACGATACCGAGGAACGCCGTCGACATCTGAACGCGCGCAGCACGCTGAACCAGTTGCTGACGCTGGGCGCGGTGCCGCTGATCAACGAAAACGACACGGTCGCCACCCAGGAAATCCGCTATGGCGACAATGACCGGCTGGCCGCGCGCGTCGCCGCCATGATCAGCGCGGAGGTTCTGGTGCTGCTGTCCGATATCGACGGCATGTACGAGGCCGATCCGCGCAAGGTTACGGACGCAAAACATATCCCGGAAATCGGCGAGATTACGCCGGCGATCGAGGCCATGGCCGGGGCCGCGCCCGAGGGCTATTCGTCGGGCGGCATGATTACAAAGATTCAGGCGGCAAAGATCGCGCTTGGCGCGGGTTGCCATATGGTGTTGACCGAGGGGCATTCGCTCAATCCCGTGCGCCGGCTTCTGGAAGGCGGGCGCTGCACCTGGTTCACGGCGTCGGCCAATCCCCGCACCGCACGCAAGCGCTGGATCGCCGGATCGCTGAAATCGGCGGGCGAACTGGTCGTCGACAAGGGCGCGGAAAACGCACTGGCGAAAGGCAGCAGCCTGCTGCCGGCGGGCGTCGTTAAGATCACGGGACGATTCGACCGTGGCGACCTTGTGACCCTGCGCGGGGCGGACGGCAACGAGATCGGCCGCGGGCTGGTCGCCTATTCCGACGAGGACGCAAGGCGAATCGCCGGGCACAAGACCGGTGAAATCGAAGAAATTTTGAGCTATCGTGGTCGCGACGAGGTCATTCACCGCGACGATCTGGCGCTGGATTGAGAGAGGCAGGACAATGGCAAACGTAACGGCCCTGAAGACCGGGGATATCGCGGCCGAGATGCGCCGCATCGCCGAGGATGCCCGCGAGGCGGCCCGCGCGCTGGCCCAGTCCGGCGGCGAGACGCGCAATGCGGCGCTGAAGGCGGCTGCGACCGAAATCCGCACCCAGGCAGCCCAAATCGCCGAGGAAAACGCAAGGGACATGGAATTCGGCGCGGAGAAAGGCCTGTCGGCGGCGATGATGGACCGGTTGCTGCTGACACCCGACCGCATCGAGGCGATGGCCACGGGGCTGGAGGATGTCGCCGCCCTGCCCGACCCGCTGGGAACCGTACTGGCCGAGTGGGACCGCCCCAACGGGCTGCATATTTCGCGCGTGCGGGTGCCGCTGGGCGTGATCGGCATCATCTACGAATCGCGACCGAATGTTACGGCGGACGCCGGCGGGCTGTGCCTGAAGGCCGGCAATGCGGCGATCCTGCGCGGCGGTTCGGAAAGCTTCCATTCCGCGACGATCATCGCCGAATGCCTGCAGGCCGGCCTGACGAGCGCGGGGCTGCCCGCCGGGGCGATCCAGATGCCGCCGACCCGCGACCGCGCCGCCGTCGGCGCCATGCTGACAATGCCCGATTTGATCGACGTCATCGTGCCGCGCGGTGGCCGCTCGCTGATCGAGCGGGTAATGGAGGATTCGCGCGTGCCGGTGCTGGCCCATCTCGAAGGCATCTGCAGTGTCTATGTGCACGGTGCGGCTGACCCTGAAATGGCTCGCCACATTACGCTGAACGCCAAGATGCGACGCACCGGCGTCTGCGGGGCGGCGGAAAACCTGCTGATCGACCGCGCCATGGCGGCGGCGCAACTGA
>JADFVY010000396.1 GCA_015222795.1 Pseudomonadota bacterium
GGAGCAGGAGACTGGCCAGACCGTGATGCCCGAGGTGATGGTGCCGTTGATCGCGACGCGCAAGGAACTGGAAATCCTTAAGGACATCATCGACCGGGTCGCCGGCGAGGTGGAGGCCGAGACGGGCCGCAAGCCGAACTACATCACCGGCACCATGATCGAACTGCCGCGCGCCTGCCTGCGCGCCGCCGAGATCGCGGAACTGGCCGAATTCTTCAGCTTCGGCACCAATGACCTCACACAAACCGCCTTCGGGCTCAGCCGCGACGACGCCGGCAATTTCCTGCAATATTACGAACGCCAGGGAATCTTGCCCGTAGACCCCTTCGTCAGCATCGATGTCGAAGGCGTCGGTGAACTGATGGAGATCGGCATCGAGCGCGGCCGTCAGAGCCGCCCCGACATCAAGCTGGGCATCTGCGGTGAACATGGCGGCGACCCCGCCTCGGTCGCCTTCTGCCACAAGGTGGGGCTGGATTACGTCTCCTGCTCGCCCTTCCGCGTGCCCATAGCGCGCCTCGCCGCGGCCCAGGCCGCCATCGCCGAGGGCAAGGGCGAGACGGTGGTGGGCATCGCGCGCGAGGCGTGAGGAGACGTCCAAATGCTACCCAGCCCAAACAGCGGCGCGACCTCGTCCTTCGAGACGCCCCTGTCGGGGCTCCTCAGGATGAGGCTCCAACGCTTGTGTCCTCATCCTGAGGAGGACCGGAGGTCCGTCTCGAAGGACGAGGTCGCTCGGTGCTCGTTCCATAAGGTGAAATAGGGATTCTTGGGGAGATTCAACATGGCGCCACCACTGACCGTACCGCCCGGCGGAAGCCGCCAGACCTTCCTCGACGTCCCGCTTCATACCGACCTGGAAACGCTTGACGCTCATGTCGCCATTTTGGGCGTGCCCCATGGCATGCCTTACGGGCCGGCGGGCGAAGGCAACGACCAGGGCAACGCGCCAACGGCGGTGCGCGCGGCCTCGGACCTGATCTCCGAGCCCCTGGATCACTGGGATTTCGACCTCGACGGCACGCTGCTGGACGGGCGCGATGTGCGGATTGTCGATTGCGGCGATGTGGCGGGCGGCCCCGACGATCCGGGGGGCCATTACGCGCGGGCCGAGCAGGCGGTGCGGACGGTCCTGTCGCGCGGCGCGGTGCCACTGGTTATCGGCGGCGACCATGGGGTGCCGATTCCGGTGTTCCGCGCCTTTGAGGGGCGCGGCCCGATCACGTTGGTTCAAGTCGATGCCCATCTGGACTGGCGCGACGAGGTGGGTGGCGAGCGCGAGGGATATTCCAGCCCGATCCGCCGGGCCTCGGAAATGGACTGGATCGAGGGCATTTTCCAGATCGGCATGCGCGGCGTCGGCAGCGCCCGCGCGCAAGAGGTAATGGCGGCCCGCGATTACGGCGCCGAGATCGTCACGGCATATGACGTTCACGAGGCCGGCATGGCGTCTGTGCTGGCGCGAATTCCCGCCGGTGGCGATTATTACCTGACCATTGATGCCGACGGGCTGGACCCGTCGGTCATGCCTGCGGTAGCCGCCCCGGCGCCCGGCGGCCTGACATTTCATCAGGTGCGCGCGCTGATCCACGGGCTGGAGGCCAGGGGCCGCGTGGTCGGCATGGATGTAGTGGAAATCACCCCGTCATGCGATGTAAACCAGATCAGCGCCGTGGCCGCCGGTCGCCTGATGACCAACCTGATCGGCGCCATGGCGAGAGCGGGCCGTTTCGGCGGGCGGTGAAGCGGGGGATGGCGCCTTGAGTAAAAGACCCTCCGCCTCCGGTGTTTCCCGGCCGCGTGAAATCACGCCGGTTATCCGCGCGCCTTGTTCGCGATCATTGCCTCGAATGCCCTCTGAATTTCCGCGCAACGGCTGGCGAGGTAGGGAAAATCCGGAACGAGCCGGCTTTGCAATACCCGCATTGCCGGGTTAGCCTCGAATATGACCATGCTGCCGTCTTCTTGCAGGTTGAAATCGACGCCCAGAAAATCCAGCTTCGTCAGTCTGGCCAGCGCTTCCAGTTTTTCGATGTTTTCGGCCCCGATATAGCCGGCGGGATCGTCCATGAAGGCGCGCTCCTGGTCCATCAGGTCGGGGTGGGCCTTCATGAAGGCCGATTCCACCTCCATCCTGTGTACGTTCCAGTGCTCCGAAAAATCCGCGAAAGACGGGTAAAATTGACCACTGATAAGGGCGCAGCGTAATTTCCGGTAACAGCCGGGGCGAAATTGTTCCGTAATATATTCGATGGCATAAAACGCCGGCCATCCGCTTTCGCGGCATTCGGTCAGGACATGTTCCAACTTCGTCAGGTCGTCCGCGAATTTGATCTTGTCGTCAAAATGGCTGGCTGTGCGGCGAATCAGAATGGGGAAAGACAGGTCGGCGGCAATTGCCCCGGCGAGCCCGCCGGGATCGTCCCGGTCGAAGCTGTAAAGAACGGTCCTGGGAAACAATATATCGAGATTCGCCGGTATGATCTCCGCGTTTCCCCGGCGACTGGTCCGGGCGACCGCCTCGGGTGCGTTGATTACCGGAACGCCAAGCGCGTCCACGATCTCACGCACCACCGCCGTGAAACCCGCTTCCTGGGCAACTTCGGCATTGGCGATATTGTTGAAAACGATATCGACCGGGTCGATCTCGCGCGCCGCGGCCACCGGGTCTGGATGGTCGACGAGGAAACGATGAAAGGTGAAGCGGCCCTCCGGAATCTGACCAATCGTGTTGGCGGGCGTGAACGCGCGCCGCTGGTTGGAGGGGTTGGTGAAACAGCCGTGGGTGAGCACCGACAGAACGAGAACCCGGGCCTTGGCCCTTGGCGAGGCCACCGTATAGACGGGCCAACGCGTCAGACAGGATTTCGTGACTTGCCTGGCCTTCCCGGATTCGTCCGCCCGATGGTGAGCCGCCGATAATCCGGCATGGTACTCAAAAACGCCGGGCGCCCTCGCCAACGCCTTTTCGAAGGATGCCACCGCGGCCGCCGCGCTCTTCAGTTCTAAAAAGCAACGCCCGGCCAGACCATGGACGATGGCGCTGTCTTCACCCTGGGCCAGCAAGTCGTTCGCCACCGCCATGGCCGTCATGAACTCGCCGGTCTTTACATACAATGCGGCGGTCTGGATTTTCAGATATCGGGACTCCGGCGCCAGACGCGATGCCGCCCTGGCCGCCTCCAACGCCGCTTCATGTTCGCCCATAGCGGCCAGCAGGGTGAACAGGCCACAGGCCGCGCCGAAATCGTCCGGTCGCCGGGTCGCGGCCTCCCGATATTCCTCCAGCGCCACATTGGCGCCGCCGGTTCGTACCAGTGCCATGGCCAGAACTTCATGGAAGGACGGATCGCGCGGGGCCAGCGCCACCGCATTGCGGGCGAACTGTTCGGCCTCGCCGAACCTTTCCTGCCTCATGCGGATTCGGGCCATGATGTGGTGGGCCCGGCCGATGCGCGGTTCCAGCGACAGCGCCTTGAGGAAAAGCGCCTCGGCTTCCGGCGCCTTGCCGGCCTGAAAAGCGGTGAGGCCGCGATTAAGCAGCTCAGCAACCTCAACCTTGGCCGGGCTTGTCATGACCTGATACAGACCACTTGCGCTCAAAGGCCGCCGGTGTCGTGGAAGCGCACGGGCTGGCCGATGGGGGCGCCCTGGACCTCGTCGTCGCGCATGACGATGTTGCCGCGGATCACCGTGGCGATGGGCCAGCCGGTCACCTTCATGCCATCGAACGGTGTCCAGCCGCATTTGCTGGCCATCATGGCGTTTTTGATGGTCTTTTTCATCTTCAGATCGACGAGGGTGAAATCCCCGTCATAACCCAGCGCGATGCGGCCCTTGCTCGCGACATTGTAAATCCGCGCCGGGCCGGCGGAGGTGAGGTCGACGAAACGCTCCAGCGTCAGTTGCCCGTCGTTCACATGGTTCAGCATCACCGGCACAAGCGTCTGTACGCCCGGCATGCCGGACGGGCTTTCGGGATAGGGTTTCCCTTTTTCCTCCAGCGTATGCGGTGCATGGTCGGAGCCGATTACATCGATGACGCCGTCGGCCAGCGCCTGCCACAGCCCGTCGCGGTGCCGTTCGTCCCGGATCGGGGGATTCATCTGGGCCAGGCTGCCCAACTGCTCATAGGCCTCCGGCGCGGCCAGGGTCAGATGCTGGGGTGTTACCTCGACCGTAACCAGATCCTTGTGTTGGGCCAGCAATGCCATTTCCTGCCAGGTCGTGACATGCAGAACGTGCACGCGCCGGCGGGTTTCGCGCACCAGTCCCAGTATCTTTTCAGTCGCCAGGATCGCCGTCTTTTCGTCGCGCCACAACGGGTGGCAATAGGGTTTCTTGCCGTCGCGCGCGAATTCGAAACGCTGCTCCAGCCGGTCTTCGTCCTCGGCATGAATGGCAATACGACGTCGACCGCGTTTCAACACCTCGCGCAGCAGCCGCTTGTCGCGCACCAGCAGATTTCCGGTGGACGAGCCCATGAATATCTTGACCCCGCAGCAGCCGGGCAATTGCTCCAGCCCCGCCAGGCGGTTGACGTTTTCCTTCGCCGCGCCGACGAAGAAGGCGAAATCGCACCAGGCCCGGCCGGTGGCGCGGTTGATTTTGTCTTCCAACGCCGTACCGGTGGTCGTCGAGGGGCTGGTGTTCGGCATTTCGAAGACCGCCGTAACACCGCCGAGAACCGCCGCCCGGGCGCCGCTTTCCAGGTCTTCCTTGTGCTCGTTGCCGGGTTCGCGGAAATGCACCTGGCTGTCGATCACGCCGGGCAGCACATGCAGGCCCTTGGCATCCAGTATTCTTTCTCCGCTCACGCCGCCCAGATGGCCGATCGAGGCCACGCGCCCGTCGCGCACGCCAATGTCGGTCTCGATGCGCCCCGACGGGGTCAGGCAAGTGCCTTCCCGAATTATCAGATCGAAATGTTCTTTCATAATGCTTGAGTTCTCTCTCCTTCGTCGGCGACAATGGGCCGGGTCGGCTAACAACGGTTTGCGTGCTCAAGTTAGCCCTTCCGTCCGCCGAGGGAAACGCTAATATCGGCGGGCCAGGCTCTAACGAGAAAAGAAGAACATCTCCACGGGCTTGCCGCGAAAGCAACCGGCACCCATCTAGAGGTCTCCACCCAACGGATGGTACCCATTGGATCGCGTTACCCGCCCCCTCGGTGCGTCGGGCGCGCTTGACGATGCGCAAGCATCGCCCGCGCACGCCCTCCTGCCGGGGAGACGGGAAACA
>JADFVY010000397.1 GCA_015222795.1 Pseudomonadota bacterium
CCGGATCGCAGGAGGCTCTTGCGCGGACTCCGCTGTTCGACCTGCATGTGGAACTGGGCGCCCGCATGGTTCCTTTTGCCGGCTACGAGATGCCCGTGCAGTACAAGGGCATTCTCGAAGAGCACCGCCATGCACGCGGCGCGGCGGGGCTGTTCGATGTTTCGCATATGGGGCAGGTGAGGCTCGATGGCCCTGGCGCGGCCGAGGCGATCGAAACCCTGGTCCCCGCCGATATCGTCGGGCTCGGGGCCGGGCGGCAACGCTACGCGATGTTCACCAACGACGAGGGCGGCATTCTTGACGATCTGATGGTGACAAACGCCGGCGACCATTTGTTCGTGGTGGTCAATGCGGGTTGCAAAATTCAGGATATCGCCCATATGCGCGCGCAGTTGAGCGGCCTTTGCGCTGTTACCGAACTCGCCGACCGCGCGCTATTGGCTCTTCAGGGCCCGGCGGCCGCCGCGGTGATGGCGCGCCTGGCGCCGGCGACGGTGGATATGGTTTTCATGACGGCAATGTCGGTTGAAATTCTGGGCGCGGACTGTTTTGTTACGCGCTCGGGTTATACCGGCGAGGACGGGTTCGAGATTTCCGTCCCCGCGAACAAGGCCGACGAACTGGCCCGCCGCCTGCTGGACGAGGACGAGGTCGCGCCCGTGGGTCTGGGCGCGCGCGATTCGCTGCGGTTGGAAGCCGGACTTTGCCTCTACGGGCACGATATTGATACGGGAACGACACCGGTCGAGGCGCGGCTGGTCTGGGCCATTGGTAAGGCGCGGCGCGCTGGCGGCGAACGCGCGCTGGGCTATCCGGGCGCGGAAATCGTTGAACAACAGATCGCCGCCGGCCCGGCCCGCAGACGAGTCGGGCTGTTGCCGGAAGGCCGCGCGCCGGTGCGCGAAGGCGCGGAACTGCGGGACGGCGAGGGCAGGGCGGTCGGTCATGTGACCAGCGGCGGCTTCGGCCCCACCATGGAGGCGCCTGTCGCCATGGGATATGTCACGGCCGATCAGGCGGCTGTCGGCACGCGGTTGAACGCCATCGTGCGCGACAAACCCCTGCCGGTGACCGTCGCCAAAATGCCATTCGTCGAACAGCGTTATTATCGCGGCTGAACCGCGGCGTATCTTTTTCGGAGTTTCAAGCCATGTCGAAAGCACGTCCTACCCTTAACGATTTGAAAATGCGTGGCGATTTCATTCGGCGCCATATCGGCCCGGGCGAGCCGCAGATAGTTGAAATGCTGGATGCTCTTGGGCTGAAGTCGCTGGACGACCTGATCGACAAGGCGGTGCCGTCCAGCATCCGCTCCGACGACGAACCGCTGGACCTGCCGCCGGTGAAGACCGAGCGCGAAACCCAGGCGGTGCTGCGCCGCGTCGCCGAGCGCAACAAGGTGTTTATCTCGATGATCGGCCTGGGTTATCACGGCACCATCATGCCGCCGGTGATCCAGCGCAACGTGCTGGAAAATCCCGGCTGGTACACCGCCTACACGCCCTACCAGGCCGAGGTCAGCCAGGGCCGGCTGGAGGTCTTGCTGGCCTACCAGCAGATGGTGATGGATCTGACCGGCATGGAGCTCGCCAATGCCTCCCTGCTGGACGAGGCGACGGCGGCGGCCGAGGCGATGGCCATGTCGCATCGCCTTACCAGGGGCAAGTCCAATACCTTCTTCGTCGACAAGGTGTGCCATCCCCAGACGATCGAGGTCGTGCGGACTCGCGCGCGGCCGATGGAGATCGAGGTGGTGGTCGGTGACCCCGAGCTTGACCTGGAGAAGCACGATATTTTCGGCGCCCTGATCCAGTATCCCGGTTCCTGCGGCGCGGTGCGCGACCTGGGGCCGATGATCGCCAGGATCCACGACAAGGGCGGCCTGGCCACCGTCGCCGCCGATATTCTGGCGCTGGTCGTGCTGAAAACACCGGGCGAGATGGGGGCCGATATCGTGATCGGCAACACCCAGCGCTTTGGCGTGCCGATGGGTTATGGCGGCCCGCACGCGGCCTATTTTGCCACTCGCGACGAATATAAACGCCAGACGCCGGGCCGCATCATCGGCGTGTCGATCGATTCCGAGGGCAACCGCGCGCTGCGCATGGCGATGCAGACCCGCGAGCAGCATATCCGCCGTGAAAAGGCGACCAGTAATATCTGCACCGCCCAGGTGCTGCTGGCGATGCTGGCCGCGCTCTATGCAGTCTATCACGGCCCTGACGGACTCACCCGCATCGCCGAGCGCGTTCACCGCCTGACCGTCATCATGGCCGAGGGGCTGCGCCGGCTGGGCTATGAGGTCCTGCACGACACCTTCTTCGATACCGTGACGCTCTATCTGCCCGGCAACGCGCGGCGCCTGGCCGCCGCCGCGCGGGCCGCGCGCATCAATCTTCGTGTTGTCGATGCCGACCATCTGGGCATTACTTTCGACGAATCGACCCAGCGCAAGAATCTGGTGGCGCTTTGGCAGGTCTTTTCGTCGAAGGCCGATCAATTGCTGGATGTCGATACGCTGGACAACGAAGTCACGGACTGCATTCCCGATAAATTGCGGCGCACCAGTGAATTTCTGACCCATCCCACATTCGAGCTGTATCACTCCGAGACCGAGATGTTGCGTTATCTGCGCTGGCTCTCGGCCAAGGATATAGCGCTGGACCGCGCCATGATCCCGCTGGGGTCATGCACCATGAAGCTGAACGCGACCACCGAGATGGTTCCAGTCACCTGGCGCCATTTCACCCATATGCATCCCTTCGCGCCGCTGGACCAGACCCAGGGTTATCAGCAGCTTTTCGAAGAGCTGCAGCAAATGATCTGCACCATCACCGGCTTCGATTCGGTGTCGCTGCAGCCCAATGCGGGCAGCCAGGGCGAATATACGGGCCTGCTGGTGGTTCGCAAATATCACCGAAGCCGTGGCGAGGGGCATCGCGATGTCTGCCTGATCCCGGCCTCGGCCCACGGCACCAACCCGGCCAGCGCCCATATGGCCGGCATGCGGGTGGTGGTCGTGAAATCCGACGAGCATGGCAATATCGATGTCGATGACCTCAAGGCCAAGGCGGATGATCATTCCGCCGACCTTGCGGCGTTGATGGTGACCTATCCCTCGACCCACGGCGTTTATGAGGAATCCATCGTCGATATCTGCAAGATCATTCATGACCATGGCGGGCAAGTCTACATGGATGGCGCCAACCTCAACGCGCTGGTCGGGATCAGCCGGCCGGGGCGGATCGGCGCCGATGTCATGCATATGAACCTGCACAAGACCTTCGCCATCCCCCATGGCGGTGGCGGTCCCGGCATGGGGCCGATCGGCGTGATGGCCCATCTGGCGCCCTTCCTGCCCGATCATCCGATGGTAGAGGGCGTCAATCCGGCGGCGCGCGGTGGCGAGACGGTGGGCGCGGTTTCGGCGGCGCCTTGGGGTTCGGCCAGCATTCTGCCGATAAGCTGGACCTATATCCGCCTGCTGGGCGACGAGGGGCTGCGCCGTTCCACCCAGATCGCGGTGCTGAACGCCAACTACATCGCCAAGCGCCTGTCGGATCATTATCCGATTCTCTATACCGGCAAAAATGGCCTGGTTGCCCATGAATGTATCGTCGATTTCCGGCCGCTCAAGGAAACCAGCGGCATTTCGGTGGAGGATGTGGCCAAGCGGCTGGTGGATTACGGCTTCCACGCGCCGACCATGTCGTTCCCGGTGCCCGATACGCTGATGATCGAGCCGACGGAGAGCGAGGCCAAGCGCGAGCTGGACCGCCTGTGCGATGCGCTGATCTCGATCCGCGGTGAAATCGCCGACGTGGAATCGGGCAAGGCGGACAAGGAAAACAACCTGCTGTGCAACTCGCCCCATACCCACCATCTGCTGCTGCAGGGCGACTGGCCGCATCCCTATTCCAAGGAAGAGGCTTATTTCCCGCTCCACACCCTGCGAGAGGACAAATACTGGCCACCGGTCGGCCGCGTCGACAACGTCTATGGCGACCGCCACCTGATCTGCAGCTGCCCGCCGATGGAGGCCTACGAGGAAGCGACCGAGTAGGGGCAGACGCCGGGCGCGACCTCGTCCTTCGAGACGCGGCTGCGCCGCTCCTCAGGATGAGGTTCCGGTGTCTGTGTATTTGCCCTGACGGAATTCCAATATACGACCCTCATGCCGAGGAGCCCAGCAAGGGGCGTCTCGAAGCACGAGGTCGCTCGGCTGTCTCCTTACTACCCCGACCCCACAAAAAAACGCCCGGGGAACGGTTTGAACCATTCCCCGGTAGTTATGGCGGGTAAGAGAGGGTTAGAGGATTACTTTCTACTCCCTCCCCCATGATCCAACATTGATCTAGATCAATTTGGCGATTTTTTACTGTTATTTTTCCGACGCTTAACTGCGTCAGCATGTCGCAGTCATTTTGTGGTACGTCATGAGTCCATGCTAAGGGGGGCTGCGCTCGCATCGGCGGGTGGTCGCCAATTAACACCCCCAGAAATTGCACAATCTCAGGCCCTGACAATATCAGGGTAAAGATTGCTTTCATGGAGCGCCGCGCAGGGCGATTTGGCGGCTAGTGGAGCATGCCCCCGTGATTGGGGCCTTCTTTAATCCACGCCGTATATGTCCGCCGGATCGGGTGCGAGCGCGCGGCGCGCGAGAGGGGCCGTCGCCTTCCAGATCATCACGGCCATCGCGGCGGCGACATAACCGTCTATGGCGTAATGCCATGCCAGATGTATGGAGCCGAGGAAAATCATGATCACGAAAAAAATCATGCCAATGCGGGCCACCTTGCCGGACCGCCAGGCCAAGAGTGCGGCCAGGACGGCCGCCGCCACATGCATGCTCGGCATGGCCGAGATACCATGAGCCAGTTCCATTTCGCCTGAACGGTAGGTTTGCCACAATAAATCATGCGCCTGAACCGCGAGAATCGGGTACTGGCGATCAATGTCGTGCAGATAAGCCAGGAGATCGGCATATCCGGCTTCCTCGCCCGTCAATAGCGCAAGATAGACCGGTCCGGCCGAGGACAGCAGGATGGCGGCAATGGTGCCGATGGTTATCCAAGTCAGCACGAAACTTAAAAGGAAGCGCATCCTTCTTTCGGCATTCGTGACGCTGAATACCTGCCAGAGTAAAGCGCCGAACACGACGAAAAACCACAAGCTGTAGACCCAATCCACCGCGATGGTGACCGCCGGATGGCCGAGAACCGGTTGCAGCAAGCGCCATGGGTCCGTTCCGCCGTGCAAGGTCGCGTCCCATGCGGCGAACGCGCCGTCCCAACGAAACGGATTGATCGCCGGAATCATTGTCTTGAACGCCGAGAACGAGGCGAAGAACAAGGGCAGCAACACTATCGCGAACAGTCCCTGCAGGACACGTTGTGACGGAAGGCCATTTTCCCGTTCGTCGGGGGGAAGGATGCGGGCGAGCCAAGCCGGCCTCGACCAGGCCAAGCCATAAATACACGCAATGGCCACGATCGAGATGGATGCGAACTGACCCAGAGGCGTTCCAACCTTGCCGTCGCCATGGAAACTCGCGGTGGCGAGCGCGGCCCCGCCATACGCGATGACGATCGCGGCGAGATAACGGTGCCGCCACGCAATCAGGCGCACGTAATCATGTGCGGCGGTAGCGGAGGCCTCCGCCGGGGCGGTCTGTATATTAACGGTCATGGCGTGTCATACGGTAATGGCCTGTGCGCCGACCATAAGGGAGCAGGCGTTTAAAAACGCTTAATCCTGTATAGATGCAATCGGTTGGGCATGTCCGTTGCGATGGTTCTACAGCCCCCAGTGGGGGTGATTTCGGCGGCCATTTTTTGGTTTCCATTTACGTGGCATGACTTGCGCCAATGCCTCTTCTGATTCTGGCCGTTCGCATCGTCGGGCCGCCCGAATGGAAGCGCCGGGAGAAGCGAGGCAACGGGGACGAGGAAAAAGCCTGACGCATCGGCTTCCGCTCCCATTGAGTCTACCGTGGCTTAACGCGTCTCCCCAGACTCTGCCGGTCTATCGCCACCGCTTTTACAAGGGCGTGGACTTCCTTGCCTGGTTCCAGGGCCAGGCGATGTACCGCCAGGCGGGTGACCCGGGCCCAGATTTTGGCGCCGACATCGACGATGACGTCCATCTGGCCGTCCTTGCGGTCGCTGATCTCCACCACGCGGCCGGGGAAAATGTTCAGGATGCTGATGTCCTTGGGCGCGGTCAGGGCCAGGGATACGTCGCGGGCGCGGATGCGGATGCGAAGTTCCTCGCCGACCGGAATGTCGAAGTAGGGGACCAGCAGCGTCGTGCCGTCGAAGGCCAGGCGCGTGACCGCGCGCTTCACGTCATGGCCCTCCACGGTCACCGTCAGCACCGCGCCGGCCTCGTGGCGCCCGGTCAGGGGGCGCAGATCCAGGCGGCTCATCAGTTCTTCGACCGGGCCGACAGCGGCGACCTTGCCCTCGGACATGATGACCATCGTGTCGGCCAGCCTGACGATCTCTTCCATGGCGTGGCTGACATAAACGATGGGGATCGCAAGCTCGTCGCGCAGTCGCTCGATGTAGGGCATGATTTCCGCCTTGCGACCCATATCCAGCGCCGCCAGCGGTTCGTCCATCAACAACAGGCTGGGGCTGGCCAGCAGGGCCCGGCCGATGGCGACGCGCTTCTTCTCGCCGCCGGAAAGGTCGCGCGGGCCGCGGTCCAGCAAGTCGCCGATATCCAGCAGCTTGACGACCTGGTCGAAATCCGCGCCATTGCCGTCGCTCTTCATGCCGTAGGCCAGATTGCGGCGCACCGACATATGGGGGAACAGGCGGCCATCCTGGAAAACATAACCGAGGCGGCGTTTCTCTGGCGGCATGTCGATGCCCGCCTCGGAATCGAACAGCACCACGCCGTCCACCGCGATGCGGCCCTCGTCGGGCCGGTCCAGCCCGGCCAGCAGATTGATCAGCGAGGTCTTGCCCGCGCCGGAGCGCCCGAACAGCGCCGTGATGCCGCCGGGCGGGCTGGTGAAGGAGGCCTGCAAGGTGAATCCACCCAGCTTGCGGCGGACATCGACTTCGATCATGCGCCGCCCTCCAGCCGCCGCGCCATGCGCCGCGCAATCCATTCCGAGGCCACGATCGCCGCCAGGGCCAGCACCACCGATATTACCGCCAGTCGCGCGGCGGCCGCTTCGCCGTCCGGTGTTTGCGTTAATGTGTAGAGCGCGATCGGCAAAGTGCGGGTCTCACCGGGTATGTTGGAGACGAAGGTGATCGTCGCCCCGAACTCACCCAGCGCGCGGGCAAAGGCCAGGACGGTTCCGGCCAGCACGCCCGGCGCCATCAGCGGCAGGGTGATGGTCAGGAAAACCCTCGCGCGCCCCGCACCCAGCGTGCGCGCCGCGGCCTCCAGCCGCTTGTCCACCGCTTCGAGCGACAGGCGCATGGCGCGCACCATCAGCGGGAAGGCCATGACGGCGGCGGCGACCGCCGCGCCCTTCCAGGTGAAGGCGATGGAGATCCCGAAGCTGTCGTACAGCCAGCCGCCCACCGGCCCGCGCCGCCCCAGCGCCACCAGCAGCAGGTAACCAACCACCACCGGCGGCACCACCAGCGGCAAATGGATGATCCCGTCGACCAGCGATTTGCCGGGGAAGCTGCGCCGCGCCAGCAGCCAGGCCGCCGCCAACCCGAAGGGCAGCGAACAGACAACGCTGGCAAGCGCGACCCGCAGGCTCAGGCCCAACGCTTCGAGTTCCAGGGGGGTAATACCAAGGTTCATTGATAATGACCCATTTGATTGCGCGCCGCGGCTTGCCGGGCAGGCGTGGTCCGCGGCGCGATGCCCCAGCATCGGGCAAGGGCCGCAACGCACCCGGCGAGCCGCGGCGCGCAACCGAAGGCCGGGTTCCCTTGTCCGCTCGCCGCGTTGCGTTCCGCTTGTGGCGTGGGGCGCCACGGCGCGAACCGCGTCTTGCGAGCAGACAAGGGAACCCGGTCAAACGGGTCATTATCAATGAACCTTGGTATTAGCCAATCCATGGGGGCTATTGTAACCGGAAACCGTGGCGGCGGAAGACTTGCGCCGCTTTCGCCGATTTCAGGAAATCGAGGAACCGGCGGCCGTGGTCCTGATACCCTTCGGCCATGATGGCGACGGGATAGACGATCGGCGCATGGCTATTGGACGGAAACGCATCGGCCTGGCGCACTCGCGGGTTGGCGACAAGGTCGCTGGCATAGACGATCCCGGCCGCGGCCTCGCCCCGTTCCACCAGCAACAGCGTCGCCCGCACGTTCGACATTCGGACCATGGTTGATTGTAGCCCGTCCCATAACCTCAGCGATTCCAGGGCCTGGCGCGCATAGATCCCGGCGGGCACATGGTCCGGGTCGGCCGTCGCCAGCTTCGCCCCGCCCAGCCGCTTGGCAAGCTCTTTGTCGAGCGTCAGTTTTTCCAATGCGTCCGCCGGCTGTATGAGGACCAGTTCATTGCCCAGCAGGGCCACGGGCTCGCCGGCGAGCCGGCCCCGCTCGGCCAGCCAGTCCATCCAGCGCAGATTGGCCGACAGGAACAAATCGGCCGGCGCGCCATTGTCGATTTGGCGGGCCAGCAACCCACTGCTGGCGAATACCAGGCGGACCCGGCCATTGCCCGCTTCCTCGTAGAGACGGGCGATTTCCTCCATGGCGGGGGTGGTGCTGGCGGCGGCGAATATGGTCACCGGCCGGTCGGCCCGTGCGGGCGTGGCCAGGGTGAGCAGGGCCAGGATACCGGCAAGAGCCCTAATCGCCACCAAACGGCTATTCCTCCGGCTCGGCGATGGTCACCAGTTCGCCATCGCGTATCGCGCGGTAGAAGCAGTTGCGGCGGTTGGTGTGGCAGGCCGGGCCGGTCTGTTTCACCAGCAGTAACAGTGTGTCGCCGTCGCAATCGACACGCATTTCCACCAGATGCTGCTCATGGCCAGAGCTTTCGCCCTTGCGCCACAGGGCCTGACGCGAGCGCGACCAGTAACAGACGCGGCCGGTCGATAACGTTTCGGCGACCGACTCCGCGTTCATCCAGGCCATCATCAGGACCTCGCCCGAATCATGTTGCTGGGCGATTGCGGGGACCAGCCCGTCGGCGTTGAACTGAACCGCGTCGATGACTTCAGGTGCGGTCATTTTCCGGCTGCCCCCAGCCGGTCCAGCCCGGCCTCAAGGTCGGCGATCAAGTCCTCCGGGTCTTCCAGCCCCACATGGATACGCATGCCCTGGCCCTCGATCTCCCAGCGCGTTGCGCTGCGGGAACTGTTGGGGTTGGTGGGGATCAGCAGGCTCTCATAACCGCCCCAGCTGGCGCCCATGCCGTGGAACTTCAGGCCGTCCATCATCGCCGCCAGGGCCGTCTGGTCGGTCTCGTGCAGCACGAAGCCGAACAGGCCGCTGGCGCCGGTGAAATCGCGCTTCCACAACTCATGGCCCGGATCATCCTCCAGGGCCGGATGCATTACATGGCTGACCTCCGGCCGGGCCTTCAGCCAGCGCGCGATCGCCAAGCCGCTCTCGAAATGGCGCGGCAGGCGGACGCCCATGGTGCGAAGGCCGCGCAAGGCCAGATACAGATCGTCGGGCCCGACACAGATTCCCATGCTCTGCACGTCATCGCGGATGCGGCCGAATTTCTCACTGTCTTTCCAGACGGCAACGCCCAGGTTGGCATCGGAATGGCCGACGATATATTTGGTGCCGGCCTGCACGGTGATATCCGCGCCCAGGGCCAGCGGTTTGTAATAATAGCCGGCGCCCCAGGTATTGTCGGCGATGACGATGGCGCCGGCCTTGTGGGCCGCCTCGGCGATGGCCGGCAGGTCCTGGACCTCGAAGGTCAGGGAACCCGGCGATTCGACGAATACGACGCTGGTATTGGGGCGGATAAGCGACTCGATGCCGACGCCGATCGCCGAGTCGTAATATTCTGCCTCGACTCCGAATTTCTTCAAGACCGTCTGGCAGAAATGCCGGGTCGGCTGATAGGCGCTGTCGGTGACCAGGATATGGTCACCCATCTTGACACAGGCAGTTACCACGGCGGTAATCGCCGACAGTCCCGACGGCGTGGAAACCGCGCCGCTGCCGCCTTCCAGCGCCGCGATCGCGTCCTCCAGCGCATGGCTGGTCGGCGTTCCGCGGCGGCCGTAGCGCACCTTGGCGGTCTTTGCATTACGATATGCCGCCAGTGTCGGGAACAGGATTGTGGAGGCGTGGTAGACGGGTGGATTGATGACGCCGTGATTTTCGAACGGGGCGTTGCCGGCATGGGTAACCAAACTGTCGTCTTTCATTTCATTTCCGCTTATGTTTGCGCCAATTGTTTATGATTGGTGGAGTAAATCTAACGGATGGTACCCATGGGATCGCGTTTCCCGTCTCCCCGGCAGGAGGGCGTGCGCGGGCGATGCTGGCGCATCGTCAAGCGCGCCCGACGCACCGGGGGGGCGGGA
>JADFVY010000042.1 GCA_015222795.1 Pseudomonadota bacterium
CGGATCACAGGCTTGTGCCATTGCCCGACGGGATCGAAGAGCGACAGGCCGCGGCGATGATGCTGCAAGGCATGACGACCGAATACCTGCTCTGCCGGACCTATCCGGTAAAGGCGGGAGAGACCGTGCTGTTCCATGCCGCCGCCGGCGGGGTCGGCCTGATGGCCTGCCAGTGGCTTAAAAAAATAGGCGCCACGGTTATCGGCACTGTCGGGTCCGATGAAAAGGCGGCGCTCGCAAAGGCCCATGGCTGCGATCATACGGTCGTCTACAGCCGAGAAAACTTCGTGGACCGGGTAAAGGAAATCACTGACGGCAAGGGCGTGCCGGTGGTCTACGATTCAGTTGGCAAGGACACCTGGGAAGGTTCCCTCGCGTGTCTGCAACAGCGAGGCCTGATGGTCAGCTTCGGCGCGGCGTCGGGTACACCGCCCGACTTCTCTGTCAATGCGCTGCAATTCGGGGGGTCTCTCTACGTCACGCGCCCGACCATGCTGCATTACGTGGCCGAGCGCGGCGACCTCCTGAAGAGCGCCGGCACCCTGTTCGACATGGTCAAGGGCGGCCTCAAGGTCGAGATCAACCAGACCTACGCGCTGAAAGATGCGGCCCAGGCCCATCGTGACCTGGAGGCGCGCAAGACGACGGGATCGACCATTCTGCTTCCCTGATCCCGCAACGGGATCGGAAATGAAAAACCGCCCGGGATTTGCGTCCCGCGCGGCTTTTTTCATCCAAATCAGGCGTGACGCCTACTGGTTCATGCCGTCGAAGAAATCGTTGTTGTTCTTGGTGTCCTTCAGCTTGCCGATCAGGAACTCCATCGCATCGACGACGCCCATTGGCATCAGGATACGGCGCAGTACCCACATCTTGCTGAGCGTGCCCTTGTCAACCAGTAGCTCTTCCTTGCGGGTGCCCGACTTTGTGATGTCGATGGCCGGGAACGTCCGCTTGTCGGAAAGTTTGCGATCAAGAATGATTTCCGAGTTACCGGTGCCCTTGAATTCCTCGAAAATAACCTCGTCCATGCGGCTGCCGGTATCGATCAACGCCGTCGCGATGATGGTTAGCGAGCCGCCTTCCTCGATATTACGGGCCGCGCCGAAGAAACGCTTTGGGCGCTGCAGGGCGTTGGCATCCACGCCGCCAGTCAACACCTTGCCGGAACTGGGTACAACGGTGTTGTAGGCGCGCGCGAGGCGGGTGATGGAGTCCAGCAGGATCACAACATCGCGTTTATGTTCAACCAGGCGCTTGGCCTTTTCGATGACCATCTCGGCGACCTGTACATGCCGCGAGGCCGGTTCATCGAAGGTGGAGCTCACCACCTCGCCCTTTACCGAGCGGTCCATATCCGTCACTTCTTCCGGCCGCTCGTCAATCAGCAGTACGATGAGATAAACATCCGGGTGATTCTCGGTGATCGAATGGGCGATCGACTGCATCATCATCGTCTTGCCGGTGCGCGGCGGCGCCACGATCAATCCGCGTTGCCCCATGCCCAGAGGCGCCACCAGATCGATGATGCGGGCTGCATAATCTTTCGTTTTCGGCTCGGCAACTTCCAGTGTCAGCTTTTCGTCCGGATATAGCGGCGTCAGATTGTCGAAATTGATGCGGTGCCGCACGGCGTCGGGCTGATCGAAATTAATGGTGTTGATCTTCAGCAGCGCGAAATAGCGTTCGCCATCTTTCGGAGCGCGAATCTGGCCCTCGACGGTGTCGCCCGTACGCAACCCGAACCTGCGGACCTGGCTGGGACTGACATAAATATCGTCGGGACCCGGCAAATAATTGGCTTCCGGCGCGCGCAGGAAACCGAAGCCGTCCTGCAGCACTTCCAGCACGCCATCGCCGTAGATCGCGACGTCGTTCGTGGCCAGTTGCTTGAGGATCGCGAACATCATGTCCTGCTTGCGCAGGGTGCTCGCATTCTCGATTTCCAGCTCCTCGGCATAAGCGAGAAGTTCCGCGGGGGTTTTCTTTTTTAATTCCTGGAGGTGCATGTTTTGCTCTGATTGAGGATCGCTGGCGGGATATACCGAATGGTTCGGCCCGTATGGGCCTTATCCGCTTATTCGTAGGCGATCGGAAATTTCCGGTGGGAGGGGAAAACGCCAGTGGAGCCTTCACTCAGCACCGGTTTCGATTATGGCCTACACAAAAGACTGTTTGCTGTCAACAACCCAGCGGAAAAACAGGGTATGTCAAAATGACTTCACGCCGCCATCCAATTCTCTATCCGTCGGTGCACGGACAGCGCGGCCGATCTCCGGGGCAAATCCGACCGCCATGCCCACACCCGGTCAGCGGATCGCCATCCAGGGCGCGGCGTACCATTCCGGCTAGCCCCTCTATGAAAACCGCGTCATCGCCAACCGTTCGAACACGCTCATAGGCCGGTACGTTATGCAATACCGCCAGTTCGCGATACTCTACATCCAGCTCCACCAACGTTTCCACATGCTCCGACACGAATGACAGCGGGACGACTACCAGCGGTCGCCCCTCAAGGCCCGCACGCTCGATCTCGGTGTCGGTATAGGGTCCGAGCCACTTCAGCCGTCCAACGCGGCTCTGGTAGCTTATCAGCCACTCCTGATGGCCTCCCAGTCTATCTGCAACGGCCGCGGCAATCGCAGCGGCTGACTGTTCCACCTGCCATTGATAGGGATCACCTCGCTGGATCTCCCTTTCCGGCAACCCATGCGCCGAATACAAAATCCTCGGAAGCCCTGCCTTTTCCGCCTTTTTCCACCCCTCCACCACCAGGTTCGCCATGGCCGACACAAACCCGTCCGCGGCTGGATAACAGCAAATCGTGCTGGTGGGTGCGTCAAGCCCGACGTCGCCAGCCGCCCTGATCCAGTCTTTCACGGACGATCCGGTCGTTGCCGCCGCATATTGTGGATAAAGAGGAAGTAAAACAATATTATCTGGCTGGAACGTCTTGATATCAAGGGCTGTTTCATCCGAAAACGGATGCCAATTACGCATGGAAATAAAGCAGCGAACTTCATCGGGACCGCCTAAGGCAGCTTCCAGCGCCTTCGCCTGTGTGATCGTATTTGGCAGCAGTGGCGATTTACCGCCGATAAAATCATAGTTTCGCCGCGCGGTTCGCTCGCGGCGGCGGGAAATATACTGCGCCAACAGCCATCGGGCAGGATTCGGTAAGCCGATAATGGCGGGATCATTAAACAGATTAAACAAAAACGGTCGGATCGCGTCGGGGCTGTCCGGTCCACCCAGGTTAAACAGAACCACGGCAATGCGACGATTTTCATCGCTTACTTCACCCACCTCTTACGACCTCGACCAGCCGCGCCACATGCTCCGGCGGCGTTTCCTTGATGATTCCGTGTCCAAGGTTGAATACGAAACGGCCGGAAGCAAACTTTTCCAGAATTCTACGAATTTCTTTGTCCATGGCCTCGCCTCCGCCCAGTAATAGCAGCGGATCGAGATTACCTTGCAATGTAACCTTGTCCTGTAAATGACGCGCCGCCCAATCCAGCGGCACGGTACTATCGAGACTAACCGCGTCAATTCCTGTTTCAGTGACATAACGCTCGTATAAAACCCCGGCGCCGCGCGGAAAACCGATTATCGGTACATCGGGATGACTCGCCCTCACGGCAGCTACTATTTTAACCGTCGGCTCAATTACCCACTTTTCAAATTCACCTTCAGACAAAACCCCGGCCCAACTATCAAAAATCTGCAGAACCTCGGCGCCTTCGTCCGCCTGTCGACAGAGATAAGCCGCTGTCGCTTTTGTCACCAACTCGATTAATCGGGTAAAACCGTCCGGTTCCAAGAGCCCCCATCGCCGAGCAATAGCGAAATCACGACTGCTACCGCCCTCTACCATGTAGGTCGCAACCGTCCAGGGCGCCCCTGCAAAGCCAATCAGGGTTGTTTCCGACGGCAGCTCCCTCGAGAGACGTCGCACCGTTTCGTAAACCGGCGCCAGATGTTCATGCAAACCATCAATGGAAAGGGCTTCGATACCAGCTATATCACGCACGGGATCCAGTTTAGGCCCCTCTCCTTCCTCGAATCTCAGCGCCTGCCCCAGCGCATCCGGGATGACGAGGATATCGGAAAACAGGATCGCCGCGTCAAATCCGTAACGGCGAATCGGCTGAAGCGTCACCTCCACCGCCAGTTCCGGCGTATAGCAAAGTTCCAGAAACCCGCTCACATTGCCGCGAATTTCCCGGTATTCCGGCAAATACCGGCCAGCCTGCCGCATCAGCCATAACGGCGGCGGTTGCAGACATTCACCTTTTAATGCGCGGATCATGGATTTCTTGCTGGTCGGACTGGTCATAAATGGGTCACTCATGGCTCTGATGTTTCGTGGATAAGCCTCTTCAATACTATTATTATTTATATAAAGAAAAGGTTGTGGTTGTAGTGGTGCGGTGTGAATCGGGGATTAATAGATTTCCCAGGTTTATCCCGATATCCCAGAGGACAATTTTACGCTGTGCAAAAGGCTGGGGATGAAAGTGAATTTGAACCGGATCCTTACAAGAATGGGCGTCTGGTGATAATAAGGATAACGGAGCATGGATTTAGCTTGTCAACAGAACAGAACAAGTGTGAAAAGAATCGTCAACAGGCGCAAAAAACAGGTATTTTCTGGAAGCCAGCGAGCATGAAAAACGGCTGCGGGATATATATCCAGGTTACACACAATTCATACAGCCAGAAGACGGAAACTGTGGAAAAAGGTTCTCTGATAATATGAAATTTCATCTTCACCTGGTGTCCGACGCTACCGGGGAGACAATCCACAGTGTGGCCCGCGCTTGTATGTCGCAGTTTGAAGGAGTCGATTCGGTTGAACATAACTGGGCCCTTATTCGTACTCATAGCCAAATTCAAAAGATTATCGCCGCGGTCGAGAAAAATCCGGGCGTGGTCATGTTCACGCTGGTAAATGAAGAACTGCGCGAAGCCCTGCTTGAAGGTTGCCGTCAGCTTCAGATTCCCTGTATCGCCGTGCTTGATCCCGTTATCGCCTCGCTGGGTAATTTTCTGGGGGTTAAAGCGAAGGGCATGCCTGGCCGCCAGCACATTATGGACGCGGAATATTTCGGTCGGATCGACGCCATGACTTTTGCGCTGCACCACGATGACGGCCAGGCGGTTCAAAATCTTCTTGAGGCTGACATTATTCTCGCCGGCGTGTCGCGCACCTCGAAGACGCCAACCTGTATCTATCTCGCCAACCGTGGGATCAAGGCCGCGAACATACCTATCGTTCCGGGTGTTCCCGCACCGGCTGAATTGACCGGCCTGCGCAACAGACCAGGCGAACCGTTTGTTGTGGGGTTGACCAAAGACCCCGCGCGATTGGTTCAGGTGCGGCGCAACCGGCTGCAAATGCTGTCCCAGGACGCCAACACCGATTACGTTGATCTGGAAAGCGTTCGCGAGGAGGTGACGGCGGCACGGCGTCTTTGCACAAAACATAATTGGCCGGTGCTTGATGTTACCCGCCGCTCGATTGAGGAATCCGCGGCCGCGATCCTGCAGCTATATGAGCGCCGCGGGACCGACGCCAATGACTAGCAATCAACCGCCGAACGTGGTTCTGGCTTCAGGAAGCCGCCCACGCGCCAGGATGCTCGTCAATGCGGGCGTGCCTTTTACGGTTAACCCGTCATCGGTCGACGAAAACAGCGCTAAAGCGTCCATGCGAGCCGCCGGCGCCGATGTTGCCGATGTTGCCGAAATGCTGGCTGCCACCAAGGCTCAGCAGGTCAGCCGCAACCACGCGGGCGAGCTGGTTGTCGGCGCCGACCAGATGCTGGCCTGCGACGGCGACTGGTTCGACAAGCCCGCCAGCCTGGGCGAGGCAAGGAACCAACTGGTAAGTCTGCGCGGCAAGACTCACGAACTCATATCGGCAGTTTGCGTTGTTTGCGACGGGGTCGTGATATGGCATCACATAGAACGCGCCACGATCACGATGCGGCATTTCAGCGACGAGTTCATCGATCAATATATTGCGAAAATGGATGAAGACATTCTCGCAACGGTCGGAGGATACGAACTGGAAGGCCTGGGCGCGCAACTATTCAGCCGCATCGAAGGCGACTATTTCACCATTCTCGGCATGCCTCTGTTGCCTTTGCTGGAGTTTCTTCGTGGCCACGGGGTGATCACCGAATGATTTTGAGTGGGAAATCCAGGGTGGCGGGAGTGATGGGCTGGCCGGTCGAACATTCGCGGTCCCCGCGACTCCATGGATACTGGCTCGACAAACACGGCATCGACGGCACCTATATACCCATGGCCGTTCCTCCCGATCGCTTGGAACAGGCCCTGCGGGCGCTGCCGGCGCTGGGCCTGCGGGGTGTGAATTTGACCGTGCCTCATAAAGAAACAGCCTTGCTGGTTTGCGATCAAATCGACCCGCTTGCGCGGCGGATCGGGGCGGTAAACACGGTTGTTGTTGGGCCGGACGGTGCGCTGCAAGGCAGTAATACGGATGCCTTTGGCTTGATCGAGAACTTGCGGCGAAACAGCGATTGGCGTGCCGACGATGGCCCCGCGGTTATTCTGGGCGCCGGCGGCGCGGCACGATCGGCCTGTGTTGCGCTTATCGATGCCGGCGTCGAATCGATCCGGATCGTCAATCGCACGGCAGGGCGCGCATCGGAATTGGCTGGCGCCATGGCGCCGCACTGCGAGGCGATCGCGTGGGACCGGCGGGAGGAATCGCTGGCCGGCGCCGCCCTGGTCATAAACACAACAACGCTCGGCATGACGGGCCAGCCGCCGCTGGAAATCAGGCTCGACGCACTTCCCGGTTCCGCAACGGTTTACGATATCGTCTATGCGCCCCTGGAAACCAGCCTGCTGGCGGCGGCGCGGGCACGGGGAAACCCGGCTGTCGATGGTTTGGGCATGTTGCTGCACCAGGCTCGGCCCGGTTTTGAGGCCTGGTTCGGGGTTCGGCCGGATGTCGACGAAGATCTCCGGGACTTTGTGCTGCAAGACCTTTTGGTGGATTGAAAAGTGCTCGTGATCGGACTCACCGGCTCCATCGGCATGGGGAAAACGGCGGCGGCGGGGGCGCTTGCCCGAATGGGGTTGCCGGTCCACGATTCCGACGCCGTCGTGCATATGCTATTTACCCGCGGCGGCGCGGCGGTCGGGCCGGTTGGGGAGGCCTTCCCGGACGCTATTAACGATGGTGAGGTCGATCGCGCTAAACTTGGCAAGCTCGTGTTCCACGACCCCGAAGCGCTTGGCCGGCTGGAGGCCGTCGTACATCCCCTGGTACGAAGTGAGTCTCGTGCTTTCCTGCGCCGGTGCATGGCGCGCCGGGAAACGATGGCCGTGCTGGACGTGCCTCTGCTCTTCGAGGTCGGGCGCGAAGGCGACTGCGATTTTGTCATTCTGGTCACGGCCCCGGCCTTCATCCAGGCGCAACGAGTGTTGCGCCGCCCCGGAATGACCGAACAACGCCTTGCCGACATCAGATCACGCCAGATGAAGGATGCGGAAAAACGCCGCCGCGCCGACTTCATTGTCCAGACCGGCCTTGGCCGGCGAGAATCCTTGCGCGCGCTGAGCCATATTGTAAAACTGGCAAGAGCGGGGCATTGGCAAACTGTTTGCCGCGCCCGGGACGGGAGACGACGAAACTATGCGTGAAATCGTGCTGGATACGGAAACTACGGGCTTCAAACCGTCCGACGGCCATCGGATTGTTGAAATAGGCTGCGTCGAATTGCACAATCACGTTCCGACCGGCGGCACATTCCACAAATATATCAATCCCGAACGCGACATGCCGACGGAGGCCTTTCAGGTTCATGGCCTGAGCATGGGATTTTTGTCGGACCAGCCGGTTTTTTCGGAAGTCGTCGGCGAATTCCTTGAATTCGTCGGAGACACGAAGCTCGTCATTCACAATGCCGGATTCGATATGGCGTTTATCAACGCCGAGCTTAAGACGCTGGGCTTCGCCCCGATTCCCATGAGCCAGGCAATCGATACGGTCAGGATGGCGAGAGATAAATTTCCTGGCGCGCAGGCCAGCCTCGACGCCCTTTGCCGACGTTTCAACATAGACAATTCAGCGCGCACAAAGCATGGCGCCCTGCTGGATGCCGAGCTGCTGGCCGAGGTTTACCTGGAACTCAAGGGTGGCCGTCAGCGGGGCTTTGGCCTGACGGCGGACGCAGACGAGAGCGGCTCAACGGTGGCGGCGCCGGTCGAACGCGTTGCCCGCCCCGCCCGTTCGCACGACGCCAGCGAAGAGGAGCTCGCGGCTCACCGCAAGTTCCTCGAACGCCTCACAAAACCCGTCTGGGAAAATAATTAGAGCAATATCCGATCGGATTGAACCGGTTCGGTTCAATTCGAACGGATAAAATTGCTCGCCATTTTAAGAAGATAGAGCATCTCTATCCGATCTATTGAAATCGCTTTTGCGATCCAGTAGATCGGATGATGCTCTAGTGTGATGGTTTCGAAGTTCGTCACATTAAATGTGGCGAATTTCGAAAGCTGAATCACACTAGATTCAATAAGTTAGTGCCCCTTTGAATCCGAAATTCGATCAATCGAATTTCAGATTCGGGACACTAGGCAGGCGCGCCGTCACCATTGCCCTGGGCCGCGGCCTCCGCCTGGGAGCGCGCGATCCGGTCGCGGAAAAGCTTAACGAAATCGATCGGGCTTATCATCAGCGGCGGCAGGCCGCCGTCACGCGTTACCGTGGCGATCACGTTCCTCGCGAAGGGGAACAGCATGCGCGGTCCCTCGATCATCAACAGCCCCTGCAGATGTTCCTGCGCGATGTCGCCGGAAGTGCGGAACAATCCGCCATAGGCCAGTTCGACGATGAATAACGGATCGCCGCCGGACTGGCCGCGCGCATCGACCCGCAGCACGATCTCGTAATCATTGTCGCCGGCCGGCTGGACGCCGACGTCGACATTGACCGCTACTTCCGGCGCCGATTTGGCCTGGAATATCTGTGGCGCACCCGGCACCTCCAGCGACAGATCCTTGATGTACTGATGAATAACTTCGAATTTAGGGCCCTGTGCGGCGCCCTCGGACCCCGCCGCTGCTTCGTCTGTCATTTGTAACTCCTGAATTTTTGCTGGGCGTGGCTAGCACGGTTTCTGGACGGAGACAACAGTCAGGGCGCGGCGAGGCCGGGATTCAGTCTTTTGGCGGTAATTTACCGGCGTCCGGGCGCACTTCGGTAAATTCCACGTCTATGGCATCGCGCGCCGACTCATTGCGCCGCGGTCCCGGCGGGGTGACTTCTTCGCCATCTACCCAGACACGCCCTTTTTTGCCAGAAAACAGGGCCCTCATCAATTTCCCCCCCAGCACGCGCCTGAAGGGCGGTATCAACAACAGGAAGCCGACGCTATCGGTAAGAAAGCCCGGCGTCATCAACAGCGCACCCGCCAAAAGCAGGCATATGCCAGTGAATACCTCGTGGACCGGCGCCTGCCCCTGGTCGATGCTGCGTCGCGCGCGGTCGATGGCGGCCAATCCCTGCGCACGGATCAGCGCCCCCCCGATAATCGCGGTGGCGACGATGGCGGCAAGGGTGGGCCAAAGGCCGAAAATATCACCGGCCTGGATAAACAGGGCGATTTCCAGGATGGGAACGCCGATAAAAATAACGATTAGTATTAATGGCACGCTTGTACTTTTCTTAACCTGAACCTATTTAAATTGCTGACGGGAACGCGTTTTCGGCATCCTCTTAAACAGCAATGGACCGTTTGGCCCGAAGTTGTGTTAAGCTGGAATGTAGGAACGAGAACCCCCGCTGGCAACAGGCGTTGTTTTAAGTGCGCCTGGAGGCTGCGGCTCTTAACATTTATCTGGAGTGAATCTCCCTGATGGGCGGCGGCTTTCAATTGTTCGATGTAATTCTGTTTGCGGTGCTGGCGTTGCTTCTTGTCTTCAAGCTCGTGTCGGTTCTGGGCCGGCGTGGCGAGGATGAGGGGCGACAGACCGACCCCTTTAATGTTTCCAAACGCGAGGCGGATTCCGAAGACAACGTTGTGGAAATGCCGGAACGCAGCGGGCCGTCGCCGGAAGAGCTGGCGGCGATGGAGCCGCTGGAAGCGGGTATGGCCCTGATCAAGGTGGCGGACCCGTCTTTCCGCGAGCGGGAGTTCGTCAAGGGCGCGCGAATGGCGTTTGAGGCGACCCTTGGGGCTTTTGCGAAGGGCGATACAAAAACCCTGAAATCGCTTCTCGATAATACGGTGTATGAAAACTTCGCCGGCGCGATCCAGGAGCGCGAAAAGGCAGGGCATAAGTTGGAAACGACAATCGTCGGCATTGACGAATCCGAAATCGTAAAGGCAGAGATGGACGAAAACCTTGCCAAGGTCACGGTCAAATTCGTCACCGAACAGGTAAATGACCTGAAGGATGCCGACGGTGAGATTGTCGAGGGCGACCCGGCCAATGTGGTGCGGGTTACCGACGTCTGGACATTTTGCCGCAACACCAGAAGCCCCGACCCGAACTGGCTGCTGGTCGCAACCGGCAGCAAGGAGTGACGGGGTCCGGCATGTACCGCCGGCCGCCACCATCGAGGCATTCCATCACAAACGGAGCGTTGCGCGCCGCCACGGCGGGATTTGTCGTGGCAACGGCGATTTTGCTTTCCGCATGTGAGCAGGAAGAGGACAAGCCCCCGCAACAACCCCTGCCCGAGCAGGTAATTCTATCGCCGGCCGGATACGAAAATCTGCCGGGCTGGAATATGGATCGCCATGCAGAGGCCCTGCCGGCCCTGCTACGCTCCTGCGCGCGGTTCTTGAAACAGCCCCCCGCCAAGCCGCTGGGCGCGCGGATCCCCGGCGCCATCGCCGCGGATATCCAGCCCGCATGCCGGGCCGCGCAGTCGCTGCCGGCGGGTCACGATCTGGCCGCCCGGTCTTTCTTCGAACAATGGTTCCAGCCCTGGGCGGTATCCGATAACGACAAGGCGGACGGCCTGTTTACCGGCTATTACGAAATCGAGCTTCAGGGGTCGGTAGCGCGCGACGATATCTACACCGTTCCTGTTTACCGCAAGCCCCCGGACCACGTAACCGTCGATCTCGGTTCGTTCGACCCGGCACTTTCCGGCCGGACCGTCGTCGGCCGTGTCGATGACGGCAAGCTGAAGCCCTATTATGCGCGGGGCGACATTCAGGGCGGCGTGCTGGCCGGCCAGGGTATTGAACTGGTGTGGCTCAAGGATCCGCTGGACGCCTTCATGCTGCATGTGCAGGGTTCCGGTCGCGTGACGTTGACCGATGGACGCTCGACCCGCATCGGATACGCCGCCAATAACGGCTATCCGTACAAATCCATCGGCCGCGCGCTTATCGATCGTGGCGAATTGGAAGCGCATGCCGCGTCCTGGCCGAACATCCGTGCCTGGCTCCACGGCAATCCGGCCAGGGCGGCGGAGCTGCTGGCCGTCAACCAGCGCTATATCTTCTTCGGTGAAATTACCGGTGACGGGCCGATCGGCGCGCAAGGCGTTGCCCTGACCGCCGGGCGCAGCATGGCGGTGGATACCCGATATATCCCGCTGGGGCTGCCGCTCTGGCTCGACACCGTCATGCCCGGCGCGGGCGCGGGACCGTTACAGCGGTTGATGCTGGCACAGGATACCGGCTCGGCAATCAAGGGGCCGGTGCGGGGCGATTTCTTCTGGGGCACCGGCGACGGCGCGCTGGAATATGCCGGGCGCATGAAGAGTCAGGGCCGCTATTATATTCTGCTGCCAAAAGTTTTAGCCAATAGACTGGCTTCAGGCTGACATCACGCTGATATCGAATTGACATTGGATTGACATCAGGTTGTTGCCTTCCGGCCACTTAATGTTCATGTTTGGCGCGCATAATTCCGGAGACAATCAAACATGGCCGACACCGGCTCCCGACCCAATGTGGCGCTATTTGTAACCTGTCTGGTGGATCTGTTCCGCCCTTCCGTCGGCTTTGCCGCCGTGAAGCTGTTGGAGCAGGCGGGCTGCGACGTGGCCGTTCCGCGCGGCCAGACCTGCTGCGGCCAGCCGGCCTATAATTCCGGCGATCGCGCCGACGCCACCGAAATCGCCCGGCGAACCCTCCCTGTACTGACACCCTTCGATTACGTGGTCGTCCCGTCGGGATCCTGCGCCGGAATGATAGCTAAACACTGGCCCGCCTTGTTTGAAAACGATCAAGATATGTCAAAAACTGCTATCGCGGTGGCCGACAAAACCTGGGAACTGACCGCCTTCCTTACCGATGTGTGCGCCATGGAGTCGGTTGAGGCTGAATATAGCGGCGTTGCCGCCTATCACGATTCCTGCGCGGGATTGCGCGAACTGGGCGTGCGCGATCAGCCGCGCAAGCTGTTGGGCATGGTAAAGGGGCTGACGGTGAAAGATCTCGAAAATCCAGAGGAATGTTGTGGTTTCGGCGGCACCTTCGCGGTGAAATATCCCGATATTTCGGGCCGCATGGTTTCCGATAAAGCCGAGGATATCGAAGCCACCGGCGCCGATACGCTGCTGGCCGGGGATCTGGGTTGCCTGATGAACATGGCCGGTAAACTGAAGCGGCGCGGGTCGCCGATCAAGGCGCGCCATGTAGCCGAAATGCTCGCCGGCGATACCGATACGCCGCCCATTGGCGAGGGCGAGCCATGAGTGTCCACAGCCCCACCAGTCACAGCTTTCCGGAAAACGCACGCGAGGCGCTGGGCGACGAGAAACTGCAGCGTAGCCTGGCCTCTGCCAAGATGGGGTTCCGGGTTCGCCGTGGAGACGCCGCCGCCCGCCTGCCTGAGTTCGAGACGCTGCGCGACGAATCCCGCGACATCAAGAACCACACCCTGGCCCATATCGACCTTTACCTGGAGGCTTTTGAAAAGCGGGTGACAGAACGCGGCGGTCATGTGCACTGGGCCGCCGACGCAGCCGAGGCGTGCGAAGCGGTGCTGATGATATGCCGTGCCGCCGGCGCGAAGACTGTTACCAAGGGCAAGTCGATGATCTCGGAAGAGATGGGCCTCAATGCCTTTCTCGAGAAAAACAACATCGAGCCGGTGGAAACCGACCTCGGCGAATATATTATCCAGCTTCGCAACGAAACGCCCAGCCACATCATCGCCCCGGCCTTCCATGTGTTGAAGGAACAGGTGATCGAGACTTTCCGGGAAAAACATACTCACCTGGACCCGGACAGGACGATCGAGGAAGCCCGCCAATTACAGGACGAGGCGCGCCAGGTGCTGCGTGAACGATTTCTTGCCGCCGACGTGGGCATTACAGGGGCCAATTTTCTGATCGCCGAGACCGGTTCCACCGTGATCGTCACCAACGAGGGCAACGGCGACCTGACCCAGACTCTGCCGCGCGTCCATATTGTGCTGGCCAGTCTGGAAAAAGTGGTGCCGACGCTGGAGGACGCCTCGACGCTCCTGCGCGTGCTGGCTCGCTCGGCCACGGGTCAGGAATACAGCTCCTACACTACCTTCTCCACCGGCCCGCGCCGTGGCGAGGATATCGACGGCCCCCATGAATTCCACGTGGTGCTGCTTGATAATGGGCGCACCGGCCTGATCGGCACGGAAATGCAGGACGTGTTGCGCTGCATCCGCTGCGGCGCCTGCATGAACCATTGCCCGGTCTTCGGGGTGGTCGGCGGGCATGCTTATGGCTGGGTCTACCCTGGGCCAATTGGCGCCGTGCTCAGCCCCTCGCTGATCGGGATGGAGGAGGCGCATCATTTGCCTAACGCCTCCACTTTCTGCGGGCGCTGCGAAGAGGTCTGCCCGGTGCGCATTCCCCTGCCTAAACTAATGCGCCACCTGCGTGAACGCGAATTCGAGAAGGGCATATCGCCGGCAACGGTACGCCGGGGTCTGGCGACCTGGGCGTGGTTCGCCAAGCGGCCCGCCTTCTATCGTCTGGCGACGGCGCTGCCGATCCGGCTGATGGCCCTGCTGGCCGGGCGCAAGGGGCGATTCCGCCGTTGGCCGCTGGCCGGTGGCTGGACCAGCCAGCGCGATCTCCCCGCGCCGCAAGGCCGGACCTTTCAGGCCATGTGGGACACCAGGGGCGGCCGGCGGGAGGTATCGAAATGAGCAAAACCTCGCGCGAAACAATTCTGACCCGGCTGCGCGGCGCGGTGCAGCGTGACGGCGAAGAGGCCTCGGCCCGCGCCACGGTGGAGGCGCGACTGCAAACCCATGGGCGTGGCACGATTCCGGCGCGCGGCAAGCTGGAGCGCAAGGGCCTTATGGAGTTGTTCGCCGCGCAGGCGACGGCGGTCGACGCGACTGTTGCCCGTGTCGCGGCGCTGGACGACGTTCCGGCCGCGGTCGCCGATTATCTGCGCGGGGAAAATCTGCCGACCAGCTTGCGCCTGGCGCCCGACCCGAAACTGGACGCCTGCTCCTGGGACAAGGCGCCGATGCTGGAAATCGCCTGGGGCAAGGCGGAGACCGAGGATATGGTCACTGTAACCGGCGCCTTCGCCGGTATCGCGGAAACCGGCACGCTGATGCTGGCGTCCGGGCCCGAATCCCCGACGACGCTGAATTTCCTGCCCGACACCCATATCGTCGTGCTGCGCGCCAACGAGATGGTGGGCGCTTACGAGGACGCATGGGACCGGCTGCGCGCGACCGGGCGCATGCCGCGCACGGTTAATTTCGTCACCGGGCCGTCGCGCAGTGGCGATATCGAGCAAACCCTGCATCTTGGCGCGCATGGACCGCGCCGGCTGCATGTCATTCTGGTCGGGGACGATGGCTGAGCGTGGCAAACCGGGCGATGAAGACGACGCCTTGTGGAAGGCGGTCACCAGGGACGTAAAGCCGATCAAGCGCGCGCCTTCGCCCGGTACCAAGGCGGAAGCGGTGAAAAAACCGGCACGCGCGCAGCCGAAAACACCAGGCGTGACCCCGGCGACCTCACCAGCGATTGCCAAGCCCGCCCCGCGCCCCGCCCTGCCCCCACGCGAACTTAGCCACGGCCAGGCGGCCGGATTGGACAAGCGCACCATGGATCGTCTGCGCCGCGGCCAATTGCCGGTCGAGGCCGAGATCGACCTTCACGGCTACACCCAGGAACAGGCCCACAGCGCACTCAACGCCTTCATCATTGGCCAGGCCGCCACCGGCCATCGCTGCGTGCGGGTGATTACCGGCAAGGGCAGCTTCCGCCAGGGCGGCGGCGGGGTGCTGAAAACCGCAGTGCCTCGTTGGCTGAACGAAACACCCTTGCAGGATAGTATCCTGGCCTTCACCCACGCCCGCCGTGACGATGGCGGCGAGGGCGCGCTCTATGTGCTGCTGCGCCGCAAGCGGCCACGAGTGCCGGGCCAATGACCCCGTTCGGCCGGAAAATACGGTAGTTGCGCGAAAGCAGGGACATGAACCTTCGGGATATGTCGACCGCGCTAGGCGTTTCGACCTCCTGCCTGTCGGCCCTGGAGCATGGCCATCGCGCTCGTCCCAGCCGCGCGCGGGATCAGGAAATCCGCCAGTTTTTCAATCTGATCTGGGACGAAGCCGACGAACACCAGCGACTCGCCCGCATATAGGCACCTTCGCGTCACCGTGGATATATCGGGCCTGCCACCGGAAGCCA
>JADFVY010000398.1 GCA_015222795.1 Pseudomonadota bacterium
CAACAATAATATCCATAGAATTACTGGTTTCCGCCTCCTGCCCCTTCGTCGCAAAAATTCGGCATTCGTCTTAATCTTCCGCTAATGGGTTTTATGCTTTATTAGCGGCTGTTTTAGTCAATTCGATCTCCGGGGAATATTCGATGAGTGAAGAGAGAATCAAGGCGCTGGAAGAGCGCGTGGCCGCGATGGATAACGATCTGCAGTCCATTTCCAAGGCAATTGTTTTCGCGGTTTCGCTGCTGGCCCGAAACGACCCGAAGAAGCTGCGGTTCGCCGAGCGGCTGCGCACATTGGGCGACCGGCCCGAGATGGATTCGCAGGCCGCGCGCGACTTGCTGGACGCCATCGCCGACCGGGTGGAAACGGCGGGAAACTGAATTTTTTTCCCGCTTGCGTGGACGGCGCGGGTTCCCGATAACAGGTGGCGTCACCATAACCGCGTGGAAGGGAGCCGCCGATGCCGCTTTTTGCGAGCCTCGTTCTGATACTGGACGTCATCTGCATCGGCCATGCCGTTTATAAGCGGCAGCCGGGCCTTTGGTATTTCGTCATTGTCGCGTTGCCCTTCGTCGGGGCGACGATGTATCTGATGACCGAACTTTTGCCCCGCGCCCGCGCCCATCCGGCCACGCGCAAGGCGGCGGCCGATCTGGGCCGCGCCGTCAATCCGGACAAGGACGTCCGCGCCGCCCGGGCCGCGCTGGACGAAATGGACACCGCCGAAAACCGCAAACAACTGGCCGATGCCCTGGTCGAACAGGGCCGTCATGACGAGGCGCGCGAGATATATGAGGGCGCGCTGGCCGGCGCCCATGAGGACGACCCGGCGCTGACGATGGGGCTGGTGCGCGCCCTGTTCGGGCTTGAGGATTACGCCGGTGTCCTGGCGCGGCTGGACCGCCTGCGCGAGGCCTGGCCCGATTTCCAATCCCCGGAAGCCCATATGTTCTATGCCCGCGCCCTCGATACATTGGGCGAGATGGATCGCGCGCTGGTGGAGTTCGGGGCGCTGGCGGGCTATTTCCGCGGCGAGGAGGCGCGCTTGCGTTACGGCATGCTATTGCTGCGCATGGGCCGCGAGGACGAAGCCGAGGCCCAGTTTCAGACAGTCGTCCAGTCAGTCGATACCGGTTCGCGCGTTTATCGGAAAGACCAGAAGGTCTGGTACGACATGGCGAAGCAGCAGCTTTAATTTCCCGGCAATCCACGTTCAACCCGCCCATGCGCCGAGCGTTATCGTCAGGTTCGACAGGGAACCGGCGACGATGGTGGCGATGGTCAGTCTCATTCCCGCGACGCGAAGGTTCATCCGTTCGGGCTCCCGGCCAAAGCCGGATGCGTGGGCGACCCGCCCGGCCAGCAGCATCAGACCAAGCGCGTGAATCAGCCAGACCTGCGCACCCTGCATTTCCGCGAAGGCGATAAGCAGAAGCGCCATGGGCGCATACTCGCCGCAATTTCCGTGCGCCCTGATGGCGCGGCGCAGGGTCCTGTTGTCGCCGTCGCCCAGCCCCACCCGCTCGGACCTTCGGGTGTTGATAACCCGCAAGCTGAGATAAACGTAAACAAGCGCCACAAGGGCGGCGTAAAAGGGCGTTATCGTCATTTCAGTTCTCCGTTCATATGTCACTATCATTTCTATAGTGACTTGCATAACATCCGTCAATGCGATATCGCTTGGTCATGGTGAAACCAGTCGCTCAGGAATGCCCCGTCGCGCGCACCGCCGCGATCATCGGCGGCCGCTGGACAATATTAATTCTGCGCGACCTGCTGCTGCACGGCCCGCGCCGTTTTCAGGATTTCCAGAACTCTTTGAAGGGCATGGCGCCCAATACCCTGTCGGACCGCCTGAAAACGCTGGAGGCATACGGCATCGTCGAGCGCCAGTTCTATGAACAACACCCGCCACGCGCGGAATATGTGTTGACCGAAAAAGGCGGCGAACTCGGCGCCATCGTCAAGGCCATGTATGCTTGGGGCGTGAAGCACGGGGATATAAAGGGAGAAATTTCATGACAACGCAAAATTCGTTCAGCCCGTCGCTGTTCAACTTCCTCAGGGACCTCGCCGCGAACAACGACCGCGAATGGTTCGCCGCCAACAAGGCGCGTTATGTCGACGACGTTCGCGACCCGATGCTGGAATTCATCGCCGCTTTCGGGCCGCATCTGCACAAGATCAGCACGCGCTATGTCGCCGACCCGCGCGGCAATGGCGGATCGCTGTTCCGCATCCACCGCGATGTTCGCTTCTCTGAGAGTCTGGCCCGAAATATGTTGCTGTTTTCATTGGCGTTCGCCGAGTCGAATGCAAGGCGCGGCCCGCGGGGCGATGC
>JADFVY010000399.1 GCA_015222795.1 Pseudomonadota bacterium
ACGTCAAGTATCTGATAGGCACGGCTTACGCCGCGCTCCTGCAGGGTTGACCTGCATTTATCGCGATCCCGTAGTGGTATAAAGCACTCTCACACTACCCTGACAGATTGACAGCGACCCACGCGCGTTTATCCTGCGGTTGTGGCGGGCCCTTCAAGCAAGTCCTGGCGATGCATCGCAAGACGGCCGGGACTCTCCGGGGTTACCCCGGGGGACGAACGTTACTCTGCCATTGCCGTGCATGACCCCCTTCAGGCTTCGCCTGAGACAGGTCATGCGTGACGAGACGGGTTGAAGGGTCCGGCCGCAACTTATTTACCGCCGGGATCGTGGCCGATGAGCTTTGAAAACTGGACGGCCTGGCATCTGGCGGAAATCCTGATCGCCACAGATTGGACGCCCCAGGCCATGGAGGACGCGGCGCGCAAGGCGCTGGGTGGAAACAGGCAACGAAAATGGCTGCCGAGGCTGATCGCCGATATCATGGGGTCGTCGCCGACCGCCTATGCGCCATCTCCCCGTACTGTCGCGGGCCTTATTCTGGACTCACGCGCCTTTCGCGGGCTTCGCCTGAATGATCGCGAAAGGCCTCTTTTCGACAGGTATTTCCTGCCCGCGCCGATCTTCTCCCCTACCCCGGCTTTTCGAGACCTGGCCGTGCCGGAATTGGCGAATGCTTTAGACTCGGCACGATGGCTCAACCTTTCGCCGCGCCATCTCGACTGGTTTGCCGATATCGAAGGGTACCGGAGTTCGGCGGCGGCGGAGTCGACCCGGCATTACGTTCAGGCATGGATTCCCAAGCGAACCGGCCCGCCCCGCCTGATCGAGGCGCCCAAGCAGATACTGAAAGATCTCCAGCGCAAGATCCTGCGCGAGATCCTGGATCCGGTCGCGGTCCATGACTCCGCCCATGGTTTTCGGCGCGGGCGATCGTGCATCACCGCCGCGCAACTGCATGCGGGCGAAGACATGGTCATCACCATGGATTTGAAGGATTTCTTTCCGTCGGTTCCGATCCGTTCCGTGCATGGGATATTCCGCAGTCTCGGCTATCCATGGGCGGTGGCGAGGCTGCTGACGGGTCTGTGCAGCACCACGGCGCCGGCGTCGTTGTTCGACAATCCGCCCGGGGACAGCGGCCACGACGAGGAAACCCGGCGCCTGTTCCACCAGCGGCACCTGCCGCAAGGCGCGCCGACCTCGCCGGCGCTGGCCAACCTCTGCGCCCGTCGGCTGGACGGCCGACTGAACGGTTTGGCGCACTGCATGGAGGCACGATACACCCGCTACGGCGACGATCTGGCCTTCTCGGGCGACCGGGATTTCGCGGCCCGGTCAGGCGCCTTTCTGCGCATGGCATCGGCAATCTGCGCGGCCGAGGGATTCGCCGTGAACCACCGCAAGACCCGCATCATGCGTCAGGGCGATTGTCAGCGCATCACCGGCCTTACCGTAAACAGCCACATCAACGTCCCGCGCGGCGCTTACGACCGGTTAAAGGCCATCCTGCACAATTGCACCCGCCACGGCCCGGCAAACCAGAACCGCGAAAACCACCCCGATTTCCGCGCCCACCTGGACGGCCGCATCACCTGGGTGGAAAATGTGAATCCGCCCAGGGGTTTGCGGTTGAGGCTGATGTTCATGGCGGTAGAGTGGGGTTGAGAGGCGGGGTGATTAACACCGAGCGACCTCGTCCTTCGAGACGGGCCTTCGGCCCTCCTCAGGATGAGGCTTCAATATATATTTCCTCAAACAATACAGATATTTATGCCCGCATCCTGAGGAGGCGCGGAGCGCCGTCTCGAAGGACGAGGTCGCTCGGTGCCGACCCTAATTGACCCCTACTTCCCCCGATATTTGTACAAACTGACCACAATGCCGTGCAATGTCCGCAAGTCCTGTTCGGTTGGCTTCATGCGCTGGAACATGTTGCGGATATTGCGGATCATAACTGCTGCGGCGCTGGCGCCTGTATTTCGGTGGAGGGCCGGATCACCGAGGGATCCGGCCTCCGATCTTATCTTACCTTTTCCCGGCACCAGACCAGATCGGGCTGACCAACGTCGCCCCACTGGATCACGTTAGCGCCCTGCACCTTGGAATTGCCGGTGACGGCGAGATACATGCCGCTGTTACGGTTCCTGTATTTGGAACAGCCCCTGCCTTCCGCATTCTCGCGCTCCCATATCAGATCGGGCTGGCCGACGTCGAGCCACTGGATGATGTTGCCACCCTGGGCCTTGCTGTTGCCGGCCACGGCCAGATACAGACCGCTGTTGCCGTTCCTGATCTTGAAGGCCTTGTCTTTCTGGCGCTCAAAGACCCAGACTAAGTCCGGCTGCCCGACATCGGCCCACTGCACCATGTTGCCGCCATTCTGCTTCGCCGCCCCGGGAACCGCCAGATACATGCCGCTGTTGCCATTCCGCAGCTTGTAAGAATCGCTGTCGGCTTTGTGGTTCGTGCTGGGTGACGGCGCGGCGGCTGGGTTGGATTGGGAACTTCCGACTTTTTCCCGGCACCAGACCAGATCGGGCTGACCAACGTCGCCCCACTGGATCACGTTGGCCCCCTGCGCCTTGGAATTGCCGGTGACGGCGAGATACATGCCGCTATTACGGTTCCTGAACTTGAAACAGCCTTTACCCTCGACCTTTTCGCGCTCCCATATCAGGTCGGGCTGGCCGACGTCGCGCCACTGGATGATGTTGCCACCCCGGGCCTTGCTGTTGCCGACCACGGCCAGATACCGACCGCTGTTGCCGTTCCTGATCTTGAAGGCCTTGCCTTCCTGGCGCTCAAAGACCCAGACTATGTCCGGCTGCCCGACATCGGCGCCCTGCACAATGTTGCCGCCATTCTGCTTCACCGCCCCGAGAACCGCCAGATACATGCCGCTGTTGCCATTCCGCAGCTTGAAGCCCTCTTCTCCCGCCACGGCAATATTCGCGAACAGGAGAGACGCCAGGACGCTGGCAACGATCAAAGCTATCCTTGTCGGAGTAGGAGCGGCAAGAATACCTCGCCCAAAATTGTACGACTTATTTCCATTCAAAATATTCATTTTCAAACCTCTATACTTATATTCACACGAATATCCTTCTTCACAGTTGATATATCAACGCCAATTGCATTCAATTTTCCCCAAAACACCCTTATCGCCGCTCCGAACCCGCCAGCATATCGGCACGAAGACAGACTCGGGGACAGATGAGAACGAGAATGTCGAGAAAAACGCCGGGTATGATGCGTTACAGCTATCTTTCATCACGGCGCCCGGTAATGCCAATTGCCGGCCGCCGTCATGAACCGAACCGATTCGGCGGGCAATGAACTAGTGATCTCCACCCAACGGATGGTACCCATGGGCCGGTCTTGCGAGGTCTTCCGGCAATGCGCGGGCCGCGCCGCGATGCCGGGCCCAGCTGCGCGGCGCGCAACGCGGCCGGAGGGCTCGCAAGACCGTCCCATGGATACCATCCGTTGGGTGGAGACCACTAGAGGATACTGTCGCGAGCTACTTGCCGCCCCGATATTTGAACAGGCTGACCACGATGCCGTGCAACGTCCGCAAATCCTGCTCCGTCAGGGCCATGCGCTGGAACATGTTGCGGATGTTGCGGATCATGGCGGGGCGTTTTTTCTCGGGGTACAGGAAGTTGCTTTCGATCAGCTTGTCTTCCAGCCGGGTGAAGAAGTTCAGCAGTTCGTCCTTGGTAGCCGGGCGGGTGCCGCCCAACTCCAGCCGGTACTCCGGCGTCTCGTCGGCCAGGCGGAACCAGGACCAGGCGATCAGCAGCACGCCCTGCGCCAGGTTAAGCGACTTGTAGGCCGGATTCAGCGGCGCCTCGATCAGGGCCTCGGCCAGTACCACGTCGTTGTTGTCCAACCCCATGCGTTCGGCCCCGAACAGCACGCCGCAGCGCGAGCCC